>CANGVZ010000017.1 GCA_947457285.1 Flavobacteriales bacterium
GCCGAACCACCAGTAGCTGCGAATAAAGATAAAAACTCGGTGTATTGAAAGCGAGCAAACCACCCTGTTCTTTCAATTACAGTCAGAGGTAATATGATAAAATCGCAATTCGATTGAGTCGCTTCCCAAACCCCACCAATCCAATCCTCATTAATAATAATATCTGCATCCAAAGTAAGCGCGTAATCATACGAAGCAACATGTACACCTTGTTGAACGGCCTTCTTTTTTCCGAAACCAGTTGCATTATGACATTTCACATTAGTCCCCAGCCATTGCTCTAAAAACAACTCGCCTCCATCAGTTGAATGATCGTTTATGAAGATTAATTCTACATCGCTCTTTCCCTTTATTTGATGAATGAGGGTTTCAATATTTCTTTCAAAATTCAATTTTTCATTTCTAAATGGAATAATGATAGACACACCTTTTTGAACTCCTACTTTTTTGGGTAATGAAAACTGCTTCCATTGCAGAATCCATGTCACCACCGTGAATAGGTAGTAAACAAAAGCGACCATTAAAACACCAATCAGAATATATAGCGCGTACATTAGCACCAAAGAAAAGAAATCTCTTTCACGTGAGCGCAAACGAACGAATCATTCTTGGAATTGACCCAGGTACTACCATCCTCGGTTACGGTATCATTGAGGTGAAGGGCAAGCAGATGAAGCTACTGGCCATCGGAGTGATACGCCTTGAAAAAATTGAAGATCATCACTTAAAGCTACAAAAAATTTTCGAACGCTGTATTGAACTAATAGATGGATTTCACCCGGATGAACTTGCTATTGAGGCTCCATTCTTTGGTAAAAACGTACAATCGATGCTAAAGCTTGGACGTGCACAAGGAGTCGCTATTGCCGCTGCACTCAGCAGGCAACTGCCCGTAGTGGAATACGCTCCTCGAAAAATCAAACAGAGTATCACCGGTAACGGAGCCGCCTCGAAAGAACAAGTGGCTGCGATGCTTCAACAAATTCTTAAAATCTCTGATGACAACATGCCAGATAAGCTTGATGCAACCGATGGTTTGGCTGCTGCGGTATGTCATTTTTATCAAACCAACTCTCCCCTAGCCGGTGTTGGAAAAGCAAAAGATTGGTCTTCCTTTTTAAAAAATAATCCCGACCGTATTCGCTAACTAAAAGCAACTTTCAATGACGGTAGTGATGAGCTCCGTTTTCGAAATGCCCACCACTGCTGCTTGTTGTGGGATAATGCTCTGTTCAGTAAATCCGGGTACTGTATTGATTTCAACCACAAACGTCTCCTCTCCCCTGATGAGAAAATCAATACGAATCATACCGCGACAATCAAGCTTTTTGTAGATATCCTCACACGTTGCCTGGATTTTCTTTGTAATGGAGTCGCTGATTCTTGCAGGAGTAATCTCTTCTGAAGCACCTTGATACTTTGCTTCAAAATCAAAAAACTCTTTTTTACTTACTATTTCTGTAATTGGCAATGCCATCACTTTTCCATTGTATTGGATAACTCCACAAGTTACCTCCGTACCAGCTACGAACTCCTCGATGATAACTTCATTATCCTCTCTAAAAGCCTTATCCAATGCGAGGTGCAACTCCTCCGCAACGTTTACCCGAGAAGTGCCAATGCTACTTCCTCCACAATTTGGTTTCACAAAACAAGGCAATCCAAGATTCTGAGTAATAAATGAAACGCTGTAGGGTTCATGCTTTTTCAAAATCATAGACTTTGCTACGGTGTATCCCAAATTTCCGAGAAGACGTGTGGTAGCTTTTTTGTTAAACGTCAAAGCCATATTGTGAACGCTTCCTGTGGTATGTGAAATGCCTAGCATTGCAAAATACCCCTGCAATAACCCATCCTCTCCGGGTGTGCCATGCACGATAATAAACGCCCCATCAAATGTCAACTTCCCACTATTAGTAGCTATTGAAAAATCATTCTTATCTACCTCTATCTCCCTTCCATCCACTACTGCATACCAGCGATCACGAGTGATCACCACTTGTGTAGGGTCATATTTTCTTCTATCAATATTGTTTAATACCATAGCAGCGCTCTTCATAGAAACCGCTGCCTCCCCGCTATAGCCGCCACAAACAACTGCAATTTTTTTCATGTAGTCTAGATATGACTCAAAAGTGAGCATATTTTAGAAAGAATCCACTACCTGAAAAAAGCTCTTTCCACACTCCATTGTTTAATGCTGAGCCACAATTTTATCTATCATTGCAACTTAATAAAAAGATTATGAAAGGGTTCGTCATCAAATTGGCATTCTTCATTTTAATGCCGTTTTCTGTTTTTTCACAAAGTCCCTATCAATTCACTACAACTCAAGTTGTGAAAGGAATGGATGTGGAAGATCAATGCGCTACTGGCACATGCTGGAGTTTTGCTACTATCTCATTTATCGAGGCAGAAATCATGCGCAAGGGAAAAACTCCCATCGACTTGAGTGAGATGTTCAATGTACGCTACACCTATCCCGCAAAAGCAGAAAGCTTTGTTCGTTTTCAAGGCAAACAACAATTTGGTCCTGGAGGTCTAAGCCAAGATGTGATCACAGTGATCAAGAAATATGGCATTGTGCCTGAATCGGCTTATACTGGTTTACCTTCAAACAAAAAACTTCATGACCATAGTTCGTTGGATGCCATTCTCGCCGGCACTGTGAAAACGGTGTTGGATAGCAAGCTCAATACTTCCTCCGAAGATTGGACCATTGCAATCAATGGAATCCTTGACGCCTATCTCGGACCTGTGCCACAGCAATTCGAGTGGAATGGAAAAAAGTATACTCCTATTGAGTTTCGGGATGCGATGGAAATAAATGCTGATGACTACATCAATCTCACATCCTTTTCTCATCATCCTTACTACTCCAGCTTTGTGCTCGAAGTTCCGGATAACTGGATGAAAGGTAATTTCTATAATGTGACGCTCGATGAGCTTCAGCAAATAGCGGACAATGCTTTAGAAAACGGGTATACCATTGCATGGGATGCTGACGTGAGCGAAGAAGGCTTCTCTTTCCAGAATGGTATTGCCATCGTGCCCGAGGGAAAAGTCTCCAAAGATGAGTTATTCAAAAAATATATCACAGAGAAAAAAATCAATCAAGAAATTCGTCAAAAGGCTTTCGATAATTTTGAAACCACCGACGACCATCTGATGCATATCACTGGAAAGGCAAAAGATCAAAATGGCAATGTTTATTACATCACCAAAAACTCATGGGGTACTGGCAATAACTATGGAGGTTATCAGTACGTATCGTCCTCGTATTTCCGATATAAGACCGTGAGTCTTGTGGTTCATAAAGACGCCATCCCTGCCGCTATTCGCACCAAATTAAATCTGTAATATGCCCGCAGGCAAAGAAAAGAATTCAACGAAGAAAAGAAGTTGGGGCAGACGAATCTGGCGATTTTGCTGGAAATCTGTGATGTGGTTTTTTATCATCACCATCTCGTGGGTTATTCTCTATCGCTGGGTTGATCCGCCCACTACTTATCTTCAACTTAGAGAAAAGTGGTCGCGTCCGGATGGTGTAGAATTCAGACATGAATGGGTAGATAGTGAAGACATCTCTCTCAACATGAAGCTTGCAGTTGTGGCCAGTGAGGACAACAACTTCATGAAGCACAATGGACTCGATTGGGGCGCAATAGAAAAAGCTAAAAAGTACAATGCGATCCATAAGAAAAAACGCGGAGCAAGCACCATTTCACAACAGGTAGCAAAAAATGTCTTCCTTTGGCCTGGGCGCAATTGGATTCGCAAAGGATTTGAAGTTTACTTTACTTATCTCATTGAATTCTTCTGGAGTAAAGATCGCATCATGGAAGTCTATTTGAATGTGATTGAAATGGGACCATACAAATTTGGTGTTGGGGCCGCAGCCAAGGATTATTTCAAAACTACCCCAGCTAAATTGAGCAAAGACCAAGCTGCACTTATAGCCGCCTGCCTTCCCAATCCAAAAAAATTCAATCCCGGAAAGCCTTCCAACTATATGAGAAAAAGACAGGGTGCCATCGTTCGCCTCATGAGACTCATTGGAGATAGCTACTTTGAACGCTACAAAGACGGCGTTCCCGAAGATCAACTAGAAAAAGAAAGAGAAGATTTAAATCCCGAAGATTAAAAACCGACTGTAAACCCGGTACGAAAAATAATTGGTGGAAATGGAGATCGTGGGTCACCAATCAAATCTGTCATGACCATAATAAACACTCCACCACCGCTTCGAGTGCCCTGCACAAATCCCAATCCTGCAAGCGCCATTGGAAAATTGTAGTTTGCCTCAAAGGTGTTTTCGCGATATCTCACAAAAACTTGTGTTATCTCCGCTTGAGCAATTAAAAAATCTAAAGGCCGCAGACGCACGAATCCTGATGGACCGAAGGTTTGAAGATTTCTGCCTCCATTACCAACAAAATTGTAATCGAAACCTACACCTGCACCAAGCCAAGGAAGCACCTTCACTCCTACCTGAGGATTCACATTTACCACTGAGATATTTCCAAAAGCCAACCCTAAGCCGCCTCCATAAAATAAGTTTTCATTCCAAACCCACGGTCTTTTTTCGGGCTTGGAAGGAGTGACGTAGTCATCGTCAGTTCGCTGCGCGGGCGCAATAAAAAAACTGAAAAGGAAAAAAAAGATAAACGAAACTCTTTTCATGTAGCGAAGATAGATGAAACGAATTGCATAAAAAAAACGGTCCATCTTTAAAAAAAATCCGCCAATCATTACGATTGGCGGATTCAAGTTTGATTTCAAAATATTCCTCGCTTTGCTTGCAGACTTAGCGAGCCACAATCACTGGGATTTGTTGATTCAAATCCTTCGACTGTATGCGACAAAGATAATTACCTGAGCTCAATTCCAATGAGCCCAATATTAATTTATTTAATCCACTTGGAAATAATTCATCCATTATTTGAAAGACAACTCTTCCATTCATGTCCAAAACGTCCACTCTCACCTGTTGGGGCGTTGGCAATCTAAACTCGAGTAAGCTACTTTCATTAATTGGATTAGGATAAATCTTCACTTCGCTTGCTGATGTCTCCGATTCAGCTACGCTATTTGGAGCAGAAAAACCTACCAAGCGAACAGTATTATTTCCACTATTTGGAATTGCCAAAGTATCGATGCTTTGAGCATAACAGATATCAGCAGGGCTCGACAATCCTGAAACAGTGATGGTCTCACTTGCTGAAAAATCATTGTTAAATCTGGTAATTCGAGCAACTGGAGCCCATGAACTCACATAGTAGTTTCCATAACTATCGTTATCGATACCATCACAATTTCCAAGCGATGTAGTCGTAAGCGTACTGATTGAATTATCACTTAAGTCCACAGCTTTGATTGCCGCATTATTTCCCCAATTCACAAAAATCAAGCGATTGTTCTCTCCGTCGTAAACGATGCCATTCGGGGTTGATGTGGTATTCGCTACAATTTGAGTCACTATTGGATTTCCCAAATCACTAACATCTATCTGATGTATTTTTTTCAAAGAAAAATCGGTTACCCAAATTCGTGATTCCCCATCACTCGCCATCCCATTCAAAAAACTAGCACCTGAAATATTGGCTGTGGCCAACAAACTACCATCACTTACATTGTAGCCCTTCACCTGATTGTTGGAAATTGCCCACAACACCCCATTCATTACCTCCATTCCATAAGACGCGCCGGCACCTGAACCCAGAGTGCCATCTGGATCTTCGTTGTCGTCAATAATGACGATTGAGCTGCCATTGGTCACCAAAAAACGCTCTGTAACAGGATCGAACTCTACCGACTCTACGTCGGTCAAATTTTGAGAAAAAGCAGATAATACTGCTGTCGAAAAGAGAATTGTAAATATAAATTTCATAGTGAAGATTTTTTCAAAGATGCAACAAGATTGACAAATACAATCATAAACTACATTTGCCCTATGAAAAATATTTATTCAAAGGACTTTACTCTTGGAATCCTTGGCGGAGGACAGTTGGGAAGAATGTTTATTCAAGAGGCAGTCAATTATGATGTGCGTGTCCATGTGCTTGATCCTGCTGCCGACGCGCCGTGCGCGGCTATTGCAAATAAATTCAGTGTAGGCAGTTTTGCTGACTATGATACGGTTTACAACTTCGGAAAAGATAAGGATGTGCTTACCATTGAAATCGAGCATGTCAATGTAGAAGCTTTGAAGGCGCTGGAAAAAGAAGGGGTTCGTGTATTTCCCCAGCCGCATGTTTTAGAAATAATCAAAGACAAAGGTCTTCAAAAATCGTTTTATCGTGATCACCAAATTCCTACAGCCCCCTTCAAATTAGTAGAAACGAAGGCAGAGGCAATAGCAGAATTGAAGAATGGACCTTGGATGCAAAAAATGCGACAAGGTGGATACGATGGCAAAGGTGTTACGCCTCTCCGAAATGAAAGCGATACCGAACGCGTGTTTGACTTTCCATCTGTGCTGGAGGAGATGGTTGATTTTTCTAAAGAGATTTCAGTTATTGTTGCGCGCAATTCAAAAGGCGAAATAAAATCGTTTCCAGTAGTAGAAATGGAATTTAACGCTGAGGCCAATCTTGTGGAATTTCTTTTCTCCCCTGCTGAGATTTCCAAAGAAATAGAAGCTTCTGCTCAAGCAATCGCACGAGATGTGGCAGATAAACTTCAAATCGTAGGCATTCTGGCTGTAGAAATGTTCGTGACCAAAGACCAACAAGTTCTAGTCAATGAGGTGGCTCCGCGTCCGCACAACAGTGGTCACCAAACGATTGAAGGAAATATTACTTCGCAGTATGAACAACACCTGCGAGCCATCTGCGGCCTGCCCCTAGGCAATACCGATATCACCTTACCAAGCGTGATGGTCAATCTCCTGGGAGAAAAGGGTTATTCTGGTCCTGTAAAATATCAGGGAATCGAAGAAGTGATGGCACACAGAGGTGTTTACATACATCTATACGGAAAAACAGAAACGAAGCCGTTCAGAAAAATGGGACACTGCACAGTGGTGGATGAAAATATTAAGATCGCTAAAGAGCGGGCACGCGCGATTCTGAAGACACTCAAAGTGGTGTCATGATTTTTTAGCGTAGTATTCCTCTCTCACTTTTTCTGCGATTTGTACGCAGCGCTTGATGCGCGTGTCAACACTCTTGGCGCTGCCAATGTAATATAGCCATCCGCGACGCTTGCCTGGTGTGAGCGACTCAAACATCATTTTGATTTCGTCGTCCTGTTTTAAATATTCTTCCCATTCTTCTGGGACAGGAAAACCATATTCGCTCTCGTCTTTGATGATCCTCGCCACGGCCCGGCTCCCCTCCCTCACCTTGCATAGCTTCGCCTTTTCTTTACTCAGCGTTATGATATACCCCAACTCCTTAATCGGTCGCAATGCACATGGAAATTCATAACCGTTTATGGTACAAAGCACACGCGTGCTTTTTCCAGCAGCCAATTCATCTGCTTGCCATTGTGGAACCACAAAATAAAGTGCCATGTATTCTTTGCTATAGTCCTCGATGACTATATCCAGCTCCAATACACTTTTCTTCTTTTTCGCCATGCAACGAAAATAGAAACATGTGGAGATAGTGGATAAATTCTAATCAAATATTTTTTTCGAATATCCCCGAAATTGTAGCTTCGCATTCGACATGAAACAATATCACGACCTACTGCAGCACCTCCTAAATCATGGAGTATATAAAAGCGATCGCACCGGAACGGGAACATACAGTGTTTTCGGACATCAGATGCGTTTTGACCTGAATGAAGGTTTTCCGCTTTTAACCACAAAAAAACTTCATACAAAAAGTATCATCCATGAGTTGCTCTGGTTTTTGAAGGGCGACACCAATATCGCTTATCTCAAGGAAAACGGTGTTTCAATTTGGGACGAATGGGCCGATGAAAATGGCAACCTCGGTCCTGTTTATGGCTATCAATGGCGTTCTTGGCCGAATCCCGACGGAAGTTCTACTGACCAGATTTCAAAACTGATTGATGGCCTCAGGCGCAACCCTGATTCGCGACGTCACATAGTCTCAGCATGGAATCCATCATTTATCGACCAAATGGCGCTGCCGCCGTGTCATTGCCTATTCCAGTTTTATGTGGCTGATGGCAAGTTGAGCTGTCAACTCTACCAACGAAGCTGCGATACATTCTTAGGAGTTCCATTCAATATCGCCAGCTATGCTTTGCTGACAATGATGATTGCCCAAGTATGTGATTTAAAATTGGGCGAATTTGTTTGGACTGGTGGCGACGTTCACCTGTATAGCAATCACGTAGAACAGGCCAAATTGCAGTTGAGTCGCGACATTCGACCGCTTCCGACGATGAGAATCAACCCTGACGTGAAGAATATCTTTGATTTCAAATACGAAGATTTTACTTTGGAAAACTACGACCCACATCCCCACATCAAAGCCGCAGTAGCAGTCTAACATGGAAATCAGTATCATCGTTGCCATGGGCAGCAATAGGGAAATAGGCAAAAACAATGATTTGCTTTGGAACCTTCCCGTGGACATGCGGTTCTTTAAAGAGACAACGCTCGGTCGCACCGTGATTATGGGGCGAAAAAACTACGAGAGCATTCCCCCAAAATACCGTCCGCTTCCAAAACGTACAAACATCGTTGTATCTAGAAATCCAGACTACGAAGCACCTGAATGCTACATCTGCTCTACCCTTCAAAATGCCATCGAACTGGCCGCAGATTTAGGAGAAGAACATCTTTTCATAATTGGTGGCGCCCAGATTTATGAACTCGCTTTGAAAGAGGTTGATTTAGATCATCTTTTTATAACCCATGTGGAGGCAGAATTTCCAGATGCCGAGGCGTTTTTCCCCGAAGTAGATTTTTCTAAATGGACCAAAACCATCATTCACACTGAGGAAGCCGGAATTGAAAACGCATTTCGCTTCCAAATCTGCCGCTACGACAAGGCCTGACAATTATCAGTTGCTTAATTAGATATATTCTAAATAAGGTTTCGGTGACAATCGTATGACATTAGAGCATGCATCCAATCTGAATTTTGTATGCAACAACACAAGGATACCGAAAAGTGAACGAATTACGCGTCATAGCTATTACTCATAAGAATTTCAGTCTCGAAGAAATTGGGCATTTTCACATCGCTCAAGAACATCGATTTGAAGTTTTGCAGCGTGTGAAAGAAAGTATGGCAATGCCAGAAATAATGTATCTCAGTACATGCAATCGTGTCGAAATAGTTTTTTCTAAAGAACATTATATCTGTCCTGGCCAAACGGCGCTGATTCTTGAAGCAATGTTTCCGAATGTCTCTCTGGAAGTTATCAAGAATACCGCACATCGTGCAGAAAGATATAATGGTGTAGAGTCCATAGAACATCTTTTACGTGTAGCCTCCAGCCTTGAATCTTTAGTAATTGGTGAAAGAGAAATAATCACTCAGCTTCGCAAATCTTATGAAGAATGCGCACAGCAAAATTTAACTGGTGATCAACTTCGTTTGGTGATCAATCAATGTGTTAAAACTGCCAAAGAAGTATTTACATATACAGATCTTTCGAAAAAGCCTGTATCAGTCGTTTCTCTCGCTTGGAAAAAATTCGTTGAAGCTGGAATTAAAAAAACAGATCGTGTAATTCTTATCGGAGCAGGACAGATTATCCGCAACTTTTCGAAGTTTCTTTTTGAAAACGATTATCACAATATCATAATTGCCAACCGCACCAAATCGAATGCAGAAGCATTAGCAAATGCAACATCTGGAACAGGTATCTCTCTGGATGAATTAGCCAATTACGAAGGCGGATTTGATGCTTTGGTGACATGCACAGGTGCCGAAGGAATAATTCTCACCGAGCAATTGTATCAGACCATCTCTGGTTCAGCCGATAATCGCCAATTGATTATTGACTTAGCGATTCCGCAAGATGTCACTCCAACCGTTGCTGCGTTAGATCGTGTGCAATACGTAGATATGGTAAGCATTCAAAAGATAGCTTCCGAAAATATTTCATACCGAGAACAAGCCATTAGCGAATGTCAACCGATCATTCATTCGGGTATCAAAGAATGCGAGCGTGCATTTAATGAAAGACGCGTAGAGCAAGCGATGCGCAGCATTCCCGATATGATTCGAGAAATCAAATCGAGTGCTCTCGGACACGTATTTGCGAAAGACCTTGAAAAATTAGATGACTCCTCCAAAGAAATTCTCGAAAAAATTCTTTTATACATGGAGAAAAAATACATCTCTGTGCCCATGAAGATGGCAAGAGAAGTATTATTAGATGAAGTAAAGAAGAATTAAAATGTCAAACTTAATTAGAATTGGAACACGGGGTAGTGAACTCGCATTGTGGCAAGCCAACTTCGTAAAATCCGAATTAGAAAAACAAGGAGTCGAAGTTGAGCTCATTATCATAAAAACTCAAGGCGATCAAATTCAACATTTGAGTCTCGACAAGCTCGAAGGCAAAGGCTTTTTCACCAAAGAAATAGAACATGCACTCTTGCAGAATGAAGTGGATATCGCCGTTCACTCTCACAAAGACTTAGAAACCGAACAACCGCTCGGTTTGACAATTGCTGCAGTCAGCGCTCGCGCCGCGGCATCGGAGTTGTTACTCATTCATCCGAACTCAATCGACAAGTCCAAGAAATGGTCCTTCAAGGAAGGGGCTGTTGTGGGTACGTCAAGTTCACGCCGCAAATCACAGGTACTTCATCATCGCCCCGATATCACTCTCAAAGACATACGAGGAAATGTTCCGACCCGTGTAAACAAGTTAAGACAAGGAGAGTTTGATGCCATTCTGTTGGCAAAGGCAGGTGTAGACCGCCTTGCACTCGACCTCAGCGACTTGCTGGCAATCGAATTGTCGACTACCGAATTTGTACCTGCACCCGCCCAAGGTGTGCTTGCATTGCAATGCCGTTCAAATGATCAGCGCGTAATTGATATCCTTTCACAGCTCAATCATACAGAAGTTCAGCGTCTAATTTCAATCGAACGGGGAGTATTAAACAAAATGAAAGGCGGATGCCATCTGCCTTTAGGCGTATTCGCGGAAGAAAGAAATCAAGAATTCACCGTCAGAGTGAGCTATGCTAAAGCATGGGATATGCCTGTGCGTTACATCACTTTCAAATCTGATCATATTGAAAAACTAGCAGATCAGATCGTTGATTCATTGATGAAATAGCCATGGCGAAAATACTGATCACTCGTCCCAAAGGATTGTCGGACAATTTGCGCCAAAAACTGGAATACGAGGGTCATGAATTATTAGAAATCCCTTTTATAAAAACTGAATTCATTCCAATTGACCCTGGTCTTATTCAAGAAGATTGGATTTTCTTCTCTTCCAAAAATTCAGTTCAGGCTTGTTTAAATTCCGGTATAGACCTAAGCAAATTCAAACTAGCCACAGTTGGTTCCGGCACCTCCAAAGCTTTACCCCCAAACCTTCATATATCTTTTCAAGGTAATACGACAGACATAGAAGCTGAATCGAAGCGATTCGCAGTATTGGTTGGTTCAGATAGCGTTTGCTTTCCCTCTTCCAATCGCTCCTTGCATTCGTTCGCTAAACACATTCAATCAGTAAAAGTCAATGTAATAGAGGCCTACAAGACGGTGCTCCAACCATCTGGTGCACCTATGACCAGTGTAATTCTATTCTCTAGCCCCTCAAACGTCGAGGGATTTTTGAAGCTCAATGTGATTATGCCATCACAAAAAATCATTGCATTTGGTCCGAGCACTGCGACCTATCTCGCATCGCAAGGAATAAAAGCCTTTCAAACGCTTGATTCTACCTCAGAAGACCACATTTTTAGCACAATAATCGAGGCAATTGATAGTTTATAAGCCCGCCTTCCTATTTTTATCCCGATGAAAATTCGCCTCTATCTCTTTTTGATATTATTCGTTTCCTCTTTCGAAGCACTATCGCAGAATACTGCTGAAAGTGACCTGACGCCTAAATATTCCAATGAATTTCTTACTATTGGGGTGGGCGCAAGATCCTTAGGGATGTCCCTTTCACAGGTAGCATCTGTTAGTGATATTACTGCTGGTTATTGGAATCCGGCTGGACTTCTCAACATGAAAGGCGATATTCAAGCAGCGGCCATGCACTCAGAGTATTTTGCTGGAATAGCGAAATATGATTACGCAGCTATCGGAAAGCAGCTCGACTCTGTCTCTGCGGCTTCTATATCTTTCATTCGCTTCGGTGTAGACGACATTCCGAATACAACTGATTTGATTGATGCCGGCGGCAACATCGACTACAATCGAATCACAACCTTCAGCGCAGCGGACTACGCTTTTATTTTTTCCTACGCACACAGAGGATTGCCGTTCTTGAAATCAACCAATAATTTTTCCGCATCCAATGATCAAGAAGGTTTTCAATGGGGTGCAAGTGCGAAAATTATTTACCGTCAAATCGGAGACTTTGCAAACGCATGGGGTTTCGGACTTGATGCCGGTGCTCAATATCACAAAAATGGTTGGCACTTTGGAATTTCCGCAAGAGACGTCACCAGCACTTTCAATGCTTGGAGTTTTTCGCTTGATGAAAGAACGAAAGAGGTATTTGAACAAACAAATAATGATTTGCCTGAAAATGGCTTGGAGTTGACTTTGCCACGGTTTATTCTAGGTGCAGCAAAATCCTTTCAATTCAACAAAGTGAGCCTTCTCACCGAAATCAATGCCACCGCAACCACCGACGGAAGAAGAAATACACTCATTTCAAGCCAACCATTCAGCATCGACCCTTCTATGGGATTTGAAGTGGGCTATCTAAATACCGTTTTTTTTAGAGGCGGTATCGGAAATATTCAACGCGTCACCAACTTCGACAATTCTGAAAGCATCGTAATCCAACCGAATATCGGAGTTGGATTGCGCATTCGTCAATTTTTTATTGATTACGCCCTTTCAGATATCGGAAATGTATCAGACGTCCTCTATAGCAACGTCTTTTCCCTGCGATACGAATTCCTTAAGAAATAGATTTCTCTTTACTCCATACTTGTTGCATAAAGTACCATGCGCACGCGAACCAAAGAATGGCGAGCACCAGATGTAACGGCTGAGCTGGAGCAGGAAGCGCTCCGTAGGCCAGAATAATTCCCAAAACTATTTCAGCAAGTGTAATTGCAAAAATACCCTTGAGAGCAAATGGTATACGGACCAGCGATTTGCTTCTAAAAAACATCCAACCAACCAGGACAGCGACAAGTATCGAAAAGCTTCTGTGAACTTTGAATATACTTGGCAAGGCATCTATCCATGTGCTTCGATCCTTATTTACCTCAGCAATCACATCTACCGCCTCTCTGACCTGAGTACCAAGCAACACCTGTGTGAAGGCAATAACCATTACCACGGCGCTCATTATCTTCCAATAGTTCGAATAATTGCTTACCTCTACTTTGTTCTGTCTGTGGCGATAGATAACCATGAGCAATAAAGCTACGATTACTACAGAGCCAAACATGTGAAGGGTAATCTGTCCTTCGTGCAAGCCGCTATCAACAACCGTTTTGCCAAGCCATGCTTCGAAACCTAACATGAAAAGTGTAAGCGAGCTGAGGATAAAAGTCACCAAATCGCGGCGACGCAATAACCCTACAATAGACAGCACAAACAGTATAAGAGTTGGTATTCCTGATAAAGCACCAATCAAGCGATTGATATATTCAATCCATGTATGGACGGGATTGTAGATCGAGTAATCATGGACATCATACATCTCCCATTTTTCACTTTGAAAACTGCCCGACGCGGTGATGTCTTCTTTGGCAACCCAGAAGCGGTTTTCCTGAAGAACCATCATTCCTTTTTTGAAGAATTTCCCTTCTGAATAAGTCAATTCATCTACATGAGTTGGTGGAATATAGTGGCCAAAACACTTGGGCCAATCAGGACATCCCATACCGCTTCCACTCATGCGCACGACGCTCCCAGCAAGTATTACAAGAAAAATTAAAATGAGCGCGATTCGCGCCGTCAGGAATATACTTTTCGACTTCTCCATACCTGACAAAAGTAACCCCGAACGCGAATGAATGTTCGAAGTTTAATGAATGATTTTGATCAGAGATTACCTCACCAAACTTGTGAGCGACTCGAGGAGATTGATGAGTTGAAAGATTTTTCCAAAATCATTCGAACGAACTCCTGCATCACCTGATGTGCGAGCAGCTTGAATCCCTTTATAGTCGATAAGCTCAACGCCCTTCACTTGATACATTCCATCAGCAATCTTACCAACGCACTGAATCATTTCTTTCTCCGAGATTTTTGCAGGATCGAATTCAACGCTTACTACATTTTGAGCACGACCTTCTGAAAAATCTAGCTCCGTAATTTTCACGCCCTCGAGAGCCCTTAACTCTTGTTGAATCTTGCCCCCGCAACCAGCAGAACATGTCATGCCTTCAATGGCAAGATTTGCTACTGTTTTATTCACTTCGCTTTCCATTGATTTACGCACCACGGGTACATCAGCCGCTGTTTGTTCGGCAGCTGGGCCAGAGCATCCTGCAATCAATAATGTGAGCGCCGCTGAAAATAAAAAACCAAGTGATTTCATGACTTTAGATTTTGATAGACAAAAGTATAGGGTTTACTCAAAAATTATCCCTTACAACCGTTAATTTTGTAAAAAATTTACGCTTTATCATTCGTCCAAAACACCTCCTTGCGCTCCTTCTGCTTTCCATCACATGGGGAAGCTCATTTTACCTGATGAAGCATGCAATGAAACCAGATGGCGTCCAACAGGCCTTTCGTTCTGATCAAGTAGCAGCGCTTCGTTTGAGTATCGCTGCCCTAGCGCTTTTACCATTTTCAATTCAGGGACTTCGCCTTATAAAATTGGAAAATCTCAAGTGGATTGCACTGGTGGGACTTATAGGGAGCGGCATTCCTGCGTTTTTATTTACCACATCACAAACTCACCTTGACAGTAGTGTTGCCGGTATTCTCAACTCTTTGACTCCACTTTTCACTCTTCTTGTGGGGGTAGTGCTATTCAAAAGGGTCACAGAACCTCTTCAGGCAGTAGGAGTCCTAATCGGATTGGGGGGCGCAGCTGCACTCATTTCCCTCAAAGGCTTTGAGGCAGACTCGCA
>CANGVZ010000018.1 GCA_947457285.1 Flavobacteriales bacterium
GAGCCTACTAATATTTTTTTTTCATAAAAAACAAAAAAGGCCGCGTCTCCGCGGCCTTTTTATATTCCAATTCTGAATTAAAAATTCTAAACTCCAAATTCCAAACTCTCGTTCCTGTTCTGGTTCTTATCGTGCCCCTGTGGGGTTCTACTTCTGAACCACCACTTGGTGATGCTCTACTCCAGTGCTGTTAAGTACTTCAATCATGTATGTACCCGCAGCAAGTCCGCTCAAATCAATCGCTTGAACAGCTCCTTTCGACATTTCATATTGTGAAGAAATCACTACCTGGCCTGTAGAAGCCAACACCCGAACGTTCATTCGGTCGCTCGCACCACCATTCATCAAGTTGATCAACCCGTTGGTTGGGTTCGGATATACACGAATCATTCCTGTAGTTGACTCTGTAATTCCATCAATAATTTCCGGACAATTGTAGCTCATCAGCGGCGATACCACCAAACAAGCATTAGCTTGAGAAGATACTGCCGTGATAATCACGTCTTCACCATTAGGGAATGGGCCTACTTCAATTGATCCTAAGAAGTTCACCAAATACTGCTCTTGATTGTACGTATTGGTAACGATGTACGGCGCTGAATTGCCAAGACCGCTCACTGTCATCGTCACGTAGAAGTTCTCCTCATCTCCATCCACACAATGCTCTTCAAAAGCGATTGAAGGAAGTATACATTCTTCGATACACGATCCATCATCCTCTGTTGCTACTGGATTATAGTTGATTGCAGCAGGATCTGTACATCCAGGGATCTCCTCATAAATACATGTTCCATTATCAATTGTGGCTGCTGGATTGTAGTTAGACGCTGTTGGGTCGGTACATCCTGCGCATGTCAGGTATTCACAGCTACCATTATCAAACTGAGCTGTTTCATTGTAGTTACATGCATCTGGGTCCAAGCATCCAAACTGAGAGCTATAAACACATGATCCGTTATTGATAGTCGCCTCCGGGTTATAGTTAAGGGCTGTTTCGTCTGTACAACCCAATACTTCCTCGATACAACCATTATTTGGAGGAAGGTTGCCGTCACACACTCCGTATACATCAAGCGCTGGTGTACCTTCAATATCACCACAGTCATATCCCCATGTAGCACAATTGAAGTTAACGGGCTGACCCAGCCAGTCGTATTCTCCTACGTCTGCAAAATCATCCCCCAACCATGCAAGCACACCGATAGTGTGTGAAGTTCCTTCACAGTCGCAAATAGTAATTTCATTATTGCAGTCGCCAGTGGTGAAATTAACCACTTGCGAAACCGTACCGTTATCAAGGGTATAAAAGAAGCTATAGGTAGTGCTTGGAGTGAAATTGAAAAACGTTTCAATTGCTCCGCTCGTTACTAATCCTTCAGAAGGGAATTCGAAATAATCAACTCCGTTTTCCGAGATAGAGATCGAAGCCACCGAACAAGCCCCTTCAAAAATCATTTCCAACTCTAATGATGGCAACAAACCGTCTACACCCGAATCATAACATGGCCCTTGAGAAACATTCAACTGAAGATTCGAACAAACTTCGCCACCTACACAAAACTCTTGTGTATATGAATTTCCAAACGCTGCTGGGCCTTGAACCAGAATTCCCGAACCATCAGAAATTGAAAAATAGCCATCGAAATCACAGCTCTCATAGCTTAAGCCATCACCGGCCGCATCAAGAATAGTAAAGGTGTAGCAACCTGCTTCCAAACACAATGGCTGTGTCAGTGTGCCGTACTCCAAAGTCAACGCACCTTCAGCAATGCTATAAATTAATTCACCTTCTTCGTTAGTTATAAATACAGATGTCTCAGTAGGAAAACAGTCCGCTCCGAAGTCAAATACAACTTCGTTTGCGCATGGTACGTCTGCACAACCATTGCCAGGAGGCAAGTTGCCAGCACAAACACCAAACAAATCAAGCGTGATTCCTGAGCCTTCGTCATCACAGTCAAAGCCCCAAGTAGCGCAATTGAAATCAACAGGAGTTTCCTGATTCCACAAGAAAGTTCCGTCATCAAGTGTTCCGTCGCCCAACCAACTTACAGCAGCGGCAGGCAATACATTACCAGCACAGTCGCAAATTGTTCCTCCCAAGCCACACTCTTCAGCGGTGAAGTTCAAAACGTTTGACAATACGCCATTATCCAACTCAAAATAAACACTGAATTCTTCCGCCGGTAAAAGATAAAATAGCTCTTCTGAGCCAGAAACAATACCTGTAACAGGCAATGCCGTGTAAGGGCTGCCTGATGTAGAATAGTAAATTGTTGATACACTGCAGTTTCCAGTATATTCAAAGCTAAACGTTGCAGTAGCATAAGTAGTCGTACCTACTGTTAAACACTCGCCCGCAGTGACGCCCATTACTGCATTACCACAATTCGCACTGCATGTTTCTGAAGTGAAAAAGTAGGATGGAGACTGTGAATTGTCCGCAAACTCATAATAGTACTCATAAGATGCACCCGGAGTAAGATCTGTTAAGTTGTAATTATCTTGAGAGGTCAAAGCCAATCCTGTGATGTCGATGGCAACAAAACCTGTATTGTTTTCATTTAGCCAAAGCGTTGTTATACTACAACCATCAGTGAAAGAAACCTCCATGTTGTAAGTTGTTAAACCTCCCACACACTGCAAAAAACTCTGATTTGCACCCAACATAGCACATGTTTGTCCGCCTTCGATGCAAAATGAATTCACCGCGAAATCAGTATAATTTGGATCTCCTTGAACAAGAATATTCAAGTTTTGATCTACGATGCCATAGAAACCTACGAGCGTACATGGCGTTCCTACTGGGTTCAAACCATCACCGAATGAGTCGAGTATTTCAAACTCATAGCAGCCTGGTTCCAAGTATAGAGTGGTGACATAGTTTGTCTGATTCACTGCGCCAAACGGAATAGAACCAACTGGAGCCGAATAAACCAAGAAACCCATTTCATCATAGAGATTCCAGCTAATTTCATCACCATAGCAGTCCGGAGAAATTACAAAATAAACAGGCTGCGCATTTGGAGAGCCACAGTCTGTGAGTGTGATATTCGCTGTATTGCTAAAGGTGCCATCAGATAATTCAGCGTACGCGAGATAGCTTCCGTTCTCAAGGGCTCCCGCATAAGACAGTGCATCGCCATCAAAAGCTGAGATTGCGAACTCTTCAAATGCTCCTCCATTTTCAGATACAAAAAGAGATGTAAAACCACAATCTCCCGCTCCTGTAAACGTGATGTCAAAACTCAACTGACCGTTTTCGCAAGGTCCTTGTGTTAAGCCTATGTAGCCGTCATCGCATGCACCTACTGCTCCACTTACTAAGATCACTTCCAACGGAGCGCATGCTGCGTTGGTAAGACAGTTGTAAAGATTCACTTGAATTCGTGCAGTACCCGTGAATGTGCTCGTCCACGTAAGATCTGAGGCGCCAAATCCACAGGGAGAACTGTCGTCGTCATAACCCAGAAGGGTTCCTCCTGTGTTATTGCGAAGCGTCAGCTGCGTGTCGTAGCTAGCGCCGCATGTGCTAAAATTGTACGTGTTGCCCGTCACTACCGATACTGTAAAGTACTGGCCTCCAGAGGCACATGACGTAAATGCTGAGTTCGCTGCTCCCACTCCAGATGGAGTCAAGTCACCGAAAAATACGCCGTTATTCGAGCATTGAGCGCTCAGCTCAAATCCTGAGAGAATAAAAGCTAGGCCTATAAAGAATAATCTAATTTTGGTAAAGGTTTGGTTCATAATCTGGTATTAAATTGGTCAGCAAATATAATCCCTCAAGTTAAACCACTCTTTATCATAACATCTTCTTTTCAACATCAAGAGTAATTGAGAACTTCCTTTCGAATTTCTGGTTTCCATTATCCCCTCTTATTACATTTGACACCGAATCGTGGCAATCATAGACGACATACAAGCTCCCATTAAATCTGAAATGCTTCAGTTTGAAGAATATTTCAGAAAAGCCATGAAAAGCAATAACGGGCTCCTCGACAAAATCTCGCATTACATCATCAAGAGAAAAGGCAAGCAAATGAGGCCTATGTTCGTGTTTTTGTCGAGCAAGCTAAACGGGGGTGTCACTCAGTCAACCTATAATGCTGCCTCTCTTATTGAGCTATTGCACACCGCTACACTCGTTCACGACGACGTCGTAGATGACGCGCAAACCAGACGTGGCTTCTTTTCAATCAATGCTCTTTGGAAAAATAAAATTGCCGTTCTCGTTGGAGACTATCTCCTCTCGCGCGGACTGCTTCTAAGCGTTGACAATAACGAGTTTGACTTGCTCCGAGTGGTGAGCACAGCTGTTAAAGAAATGAGTGAGGGTGAATTGTTGCAACAGGAAAAATCGAGGCTTCTAAACATTACAGAAGAAGTTTATTATAAAATAATCACGCAAAAAACTGCTTCTCTCATTGCGGCCTGCTGTGCTGCTGGCGCAATAGCTTCTAAGGCCTCTGATGAAGATATCAAAAAAATGCATGAGTTCGGAATCAACGTGGGTATGGCATTCCAAATCAAAGACGACTTGTTCGATTATGGCTTCGGGAAAGACATTGGAAAACCAACAGGTATCGACATTCAAGAAAAAAAGATGACTCTGCCGCTCATCTTTACTTTGAAAAATTCCGACAAATCAAAACAGCGAGAACTCATCAATATTGTCAAAAACCATAATACCAATCAAGCTAAGGTGAAAAGCTTGCTTGATACCGTCATTAAATCAGGTGGTATAGAGTATGCGATGAAAAAAATGGAAGAATTTAGAAACAATGCCATTCAGATTCTGCATACCTTTCCTCCAAATGATGCGCGTGTGTCATTAGAAAAATTGGTCCATTACACGATTGACAGGGATAAATAATATGAGGTACTTTTTTATCGCTCTGCTCGCCTTCTCTTGCGCGGCATGTAAAGAAAATAAGCTAAACTCAGAAGTTGGTCTTCAGCTCCCTCCAAACGTTATTGAAAACGTTGAAAAGAGGTACGCCCCCGACGAATCTGGTAAGGAAAAAGTAAAAAAAGCCGTCTACATCGATACGGTATCCAACGAAAAAGTCGCAGAACGACACTTCTACGAGTCACAAAAAATCTATATCGAAAATCTATTCAAAAATGGCCGTAAGAATGGTCCGTCAATGGCTTTTCGAGACTCAACCGGAAAGCCTTGGAGTTTACACACTTACACCAACGACACACTCGACGGTCCGTACAAAGTGTGGCACGAAAACGGAAATCTAAGACTGGAAGGACAATACAAAATGGGTAAAAAAGTCGGAAACTGGAGATTCTTCGACAACACCGGTCAAGTGGTCAAAGAAATAAATTTCGATGACCCCGCAAATCAAAACATTCCTGGTCTCTAACAACCATTTGTTGGCATCAAATCTGACACGCTCCGCAAACATGCATTTTTCAAAAGTAATTTGCATCTATGCGGAGAAATATTTTCTTTATCCTACTATCCTTAGTTAGTTCGAGTTGCCTGGCCCTTGCTCAACCCAAGCTCAGCGCGGTCGACTACATTGAAATTTGGAAAGATGAAGCCATCTATCAAATGGTCATTCACAAAGTACCTGCTAGTATAACCCTTGCGCAAGGTCTTCTTGAAAGCGGAAACGGAAACAGCCGACTAGCAGTAGAGGGAAACAATCACTTCGGAATCAAATGCCACTCCGATTGGACGGGTGCCAAAATTCACGAGGATGATGAAACAAACAACGAGTGCTTTCGAAAATATAAATCAGCCTCCGAATCTTTCGAAGACCATTCTCTTTTCCTTCAAAAAAAACGATACCAACCCTTGTTCCAACTAGACATCGACGACTATAAGGGCTGGGCCAAAGGACTGAAGGAATGCGGATACGCCACCAATCCAAAATATGCTCAATTGCTCATTAACCTCATTGAGCAATACGAGCTGCAGCAATATGATAAAATCGGGCTCCAACACATTCGAAAAAACACAGTGCCCGAGCGACCTCATGGCCAAAAACACAAACCCATTCTTACCAATCAAGAAAAAAAACCAAAACAACGCAATCAACAAGAAGGACGGACCGAAATTTCTATTGGTAACAATAGGGCCGTAAACCTCAGCGCCAATAGAATCAAATACATCATAGCAAAAAATGGCGATACCGCCGAATCGATAGCTCGAGAACTTGATATGGCTCCTTGGCAAATCAAAAAGTACAATGATCTCGATGAAAACCAAACCCTGATAGAAGGTGAAATCATCTACATTCAACCCAAGCGCAACCGTGCAAGCGAAGCTGCACATACCGTGCTCAAGGGTGAAACCATCAAGGATATTTCCCAAAAATATGGAGTGAAAATCAAAAAACTCCGCCAGCGAAATAACCTTGAAATAGGACAAGAGCCACAGCCCGGAACAAGACTTAAGTTAAAATAAAAAAAGGCTCCTCAATGAGGAGCCTTTCTTCTCGTTGCCCGAGCTGGATTCGAACCAACACAAACTGAACCAAAATCAGTTGTCCTGCCATTAGACGATCGGGCAAAAGCGGGTGCAAAATAAATGCATTCTTTTCAAGTATGCAAAACTTTTCTCTATCATACCTTCGCTTTCTCATTAAATATATTCTTTTTTGATGGAAGAGATTCTTAATTACATAGGTGGAAAACTCCTAGAACCCCAGTCAAATCAATACATTGACAACTATGAGCCCGCCACTGGGAGTGTTTACTCTCAAATTCCTAATTCTGATGAAAAAGATGTAGCCATAGCCGTTGAAGCCGCAAAAAACGCTTTCCCCGGCTGGTCAAACACCCCCGCATCCACCCGTTCTGCCATCATGATTCGCATAGCGGATCTCATCGCAGCAAATCTTGATACACTGGCTGCCGCCGAATCAAAAGACAATGGCAAGCCAGTTTCACTGGCCAAATCTGTAGATATTCCAAGAGCAGAATCAAATATCCGCTTCTTCGCAACCGCCATTCTACACTTTGCCTCAGAGGCCCATATCATGGAAAACAGCGCCATCAACTATACCAATCGCAAACCCATTGGTGTTGTCGGATGCATTTCTCCATGGAACTTGCCGCTATATCTCTTTACTTGGAAAATTGCACCTGCCCTCGCCGCTGGAAATTGTGTAGTAGCCAAACCCTCAGAAATAACCCCCTACACGGCGTTTCTCTTTTCCAAGCTCTGTATTGAAGCCGGCCTGCCCGCAGGAGTGCTCAACATTGTTCATGGTCTCGGCGCTAGCACTGGCAATGCCATCGTAAGCCACAAGTCAGTAAAAGCAATATCTTTTACTGGCGGAACCACTACAGGTGCGCACATCGCGGCCATCGCTGCACCAATGTTCAAGAAGCTATCTCTTGAACTTGGCGGTAAAAATCCTAACATCATCTTTGCAGACTGCGACTTCGATAAAATGATTGCCACAACCGTAAGGTCATCTTTCAGCAATCAAGGTCAAATTTGCCTCTGCGGGTCGCGAATTCTGGTAGAAAAGTCAATCTATGAAAAGTTTAAAACGGCATTTGTAGAAAAAGTCAAGAAAATGTCTGTTGGAGACCCTGCCGACCCCGAAACTAAAATGGGTGCCGTAGTTAGCGAAGCGCACATGAATAAAGTACTATCCTACATCGAGCTGGCACAAAAAGAAGGCGGGAAGATTCTGACCGGTGGCCAGCGTGTATTCTTGGAAGGCAAAAACAAAAATGGTTATTTCATTCCTCCGACAATAATTGAGGGCTTGGATGAAAATTGTAGAACAAACAAAGAAGAAATATTCGGTCCTGTTGTTACAATAGCTCCTTTTGATACCGAAGCAGAGGCGGTTAGAATTGCCAATAGCACGGAATATGGATTGGCTGCTACTGTCTGGACCAGCAATCTCAACACCGCTCATCGTGTAGCCGCGAATATAGAATCGGGTATCGTATGGATTAATACTTGGCTGCTGCGAGACTTAAGAACTCCATTTGGTGGAGTTAAAAACTCAGGCGTAGGCCGAGAAGGTGGATTTGAAGCTTTAAAGTTCTTTACAGAATCACAAAACGTCTGCATCGAGCTCTAGCGCTCGTCTGTAGACTTATATCCATTCGTGAAAAACCAACCAAACCATCGGTTGAAACGCTCCTCCACCAGGCGCACTTTGTCTGCTATATTGAATAGGGTCTTCATGTTATCTGTTATAAAGTCGTTAACTCATACTCCCTACCGTAAGTTGTACGGTAGTAAAAAATTTAACGTTCATTATTACATTTCTATCACCCCTATTCATACGTTCATATTCTAATTAAGTTCGCGTCCTACATTCCATATAAACTTTCATTTCATTGACCAACGTGAGATCCAGAAAAAAAATTATTCAACGTGACGGTGCCTTTTACAGAGATAAACAAGAAGCCCTTGATCATCTCATTCATCTCGAAAAAGAAAAAAAACCAATTCATGGAATCGAAATCGTTGTGCTCACAGATATAAGCGTTGAAACTGACATGTACAAGACTTTGTGGTTTACATCACAGAAAGATGTTTATGAAATTTCTCGCGTTTTCATTACGGAAAAGATGGGTGGAAAGTGGAACTATATGGAGTTTAAGCTCTGATCAGAGTTATTATAGTAGCCGTGTTTAAAACTCTATGCAAGCTATGTTCAAACCAATTTGAAACTAAAGCAATTTAGTGACGTATATTTTGTTAACATTTTGCTCACGCTTTTTCGATGAGAAAAGTGTTATCATCGCACCGTAGTTTTTAAACCAGCAAGGAAATCAGGAAATCATGAAGAGGATTGTATTATCACTATTCGCTTTTGCCGCCGCATTTGGCGCATCAGCCACCGCCACCCTTCAAAATGACACATTAACCCCTGGCTCTCAGGACTTGAAAATAGCCCCTGATGATCCTGCTATCATGGCCATCGACCGTGTACTGACGGCCAATTATCTCAATCATTTTTGCTTTTCGGCAGATTCTAAAGTGCTCAATGCCTACGGCTATTCAGCCGAACAAGTGCCCACGTTCTCTCCAGAAATTACAGCACAACGCCTCAAAGTAATCGATAAGGAAACTCCATTCGACCTTGTTTATAACGGCACCGTTCAAGGTTTTATCGACTTATATGCTGTCCGCAGAAGAGACATTACCACCAAAGTGCTCGGAATGTCGCAGCTCTATTTCCCAATGTTTGAAGAGGCGCTGGCAAAGCACGGTATACCGCAAGAGATGAAATATCTTGCAGTAATCGAGTCTGCCCTTAATCCCTCTGCCATTTCTCCAGCTGGTGCTGGCGGTTTGTGGCAATTCATGGTCGGCACAGGCAAAATGTATGGCCTCGAAGTGAATAGCTATCAAGACGATCGCTTTGATCCAATCAAGTCAACTGAAGCTGCTTGTAAATACCTCAAATTTCTTTACAACACTTTCGGAGATTGGCAACTCGCGCTTGCTGCCTACAACAGTGGCCCTGGCAACGTAAACAAAGCCATCCGCCGTGCAGGTGGCAAAAGAGATTTCTGGGAAATCAAAAACTTCTTGCCAAAGGAAACTCAAGGCTATGTGCCTGCTTTCATCGCCGTAAACTATGTGATGAACTATGCGGCCGAACACAACCTTTACGCTAAGCAGCCTATTGCAACATATTTCGAAGTAGACACAATCGTAGTTAATCAGCGTATCGACTTCAATGCCCTTTCTCGTGTAATCGGCATGAGCGTAGAAGAAATCGCTTTCCTCAATCCTACCTATAAGCTCAAGGAAATTCCAGACAACGGCAGAAAACACTACGTGTACCTACCAATTGCAAAGGCCGGACTATTTATCGCAAACGAAGAATTAGTATACGAGCAGAGCCGTATTCAAATCGCGGAACCTGAACCTGTGCTAGCTGCAAATACGCCAGCTGCGTCTCAGGCGGCACCTGCATCAGAAAATGCAATAAAGAAAACCGTTTGGGAAAATCAGTGGAAAACACACAGCGTTAGACGCGGTGAATCTCTTGGAAAGATTGCTGATAAATATGACGTTTCTCTGGCAGAACTTAAAAAGTGGAATAAAATTAAAGGCTCCAAAGTTGTGCCTGGTCAAAAACTCAAAGTTCAGACCCGTGTAAAGAAGACTATTCTAGTTGAAAATACAGAGGAAAACGTAGCTCAAAGCAACGAACAAGAAAAAGAAGTAACTCCACAACAAGAAGAGGAGCGTAGCCCGGAGGCTATCGCTGCAGCAGAACAGGAAAAATCAGAAAAGTCTGTTGCTCCAAAAAATAGCACTCCAAAGTACAAGTACTACACAGTACAGCCAGGAGACACTCTGTGGAAAATTGCCAACAAACACGATGGCGTTTCCATGGACCAAATCAAAACACTCAACAAGGGCTTGAAAGAAAATAAACTCGCTGTTGGGCAAAAAATTAAAATCAAACAAATAAATTAATGAAAATCGAAGCGGGAAAAACCGTTGAGGTCCACTACACCCTACATATCCAGGGTCCAGAAGGAGAAGTCGTAGAACAAACATTCGGTGGTGAGCCCCTCGGATTCGTTTTTCGCGAAGACCAAATGTTGCAAAAGTTTGAAGAGGCTCTTGAAGGCCTTTCCGCCGGCGACAAATTTAAAATAGCAATCGCCTGTGCTGATGCATACGGTCAAGAGGATGAAGAGTTCTTTATGGAATTTCCCAAAAGCGAATTCATAGATGATAGCGGTGAGTTTGATGAAGAACTTTTCGCAGAAGGTGAAATCGTGCCAATGCAAACTCCTGATGGACACACCGTACAAGGCGTCATTGCCGAGGTTAAGTTAAATTCAATTATCATTGATTTCAACCACCCTCTTGCTGGCGAAGACCTTTACTTCGAAGGTGAGGTGGTCTCAGTTCAATAACTACTGAATATCTTTTGTTGAAAAAGCATATCGAAAGGGCTCTCAACTTTGAGAGCCCTTTTATTTTTTTGTAATCAAATCACCATCACTGTGAGAAAGAGTCTATTCAAAACTGGAGGAAGCACCATTTCATCATTCTCAACCGTTGTAGGCATCACCCTCGTGCTTACCATGGTTGGCGCCCTTTTTATCTTTCTCCTTGTAGCCAAAGCAGTCACAGCACATTTCAACGAGCAGCTCACTGTACAAGTATTCATCAAGGAAGGCACGCCTGAAGACGAAATACTATTGTTTAAAAAGCAATTAGAAATAGAAGATTTCACTGGTGAAATTGAATACATCTCCGCTGAACAAGCTGCCCAAATAATGCAGGAAGAGATCGGAGAAGAGTTTGTAGATTTTCTAGGATACAATCCCCTTCTTCCATCGTTAGATGTCAAAATTGATCCCTCATATAGCTCCATAGATTCACTTCAACTCAAGTTCGAACAACTTGCTGAGTTACCCATGATTGATAGCATTGAATATCAAAAAGATCTACTTCAAAACATCAATGAAAACATCGGCAAGTGGGGGCTCGGACTTTTAGTCTTGGGAATCCTGTTTCTAATCATCGCCGTGGTCTTAATCGTCAATACAATAGAACTGGCCATTTTCTCTCAGCGCTTCATTATCAAGTCAATGCAGCTTGTAGGGGCCACGCATTGGTTCATTCAAAAGCCATTTATGAAGAAAGCGCTGCGCTATGGTCTCGTATCTGCATTGCTTGCCCTTGTAGTCATTAGCGCCATCCTGTTCTATTTTAAGGCTGAATTAGTTGATGTCATCAGTATTTTGACAGACAACTACCGCTTCGTCTGGCTCATCGCGGGTATATTTATCGCTGGAGCTTTGGTGTCTTTACTCGCAACCGCATACGCAGTGCGCAGATTTGTCAAAATTGCCCAAACGGATTTATACTAAACCGTTCATTCAAGATTTCTGCCCGTTGACTTTAAATTCGAGGCATTTCTCCATCTTTTATGGGTAGTCAATCCTTAAGAATCCGATATTCGACTTCGGAAGCCAATTTTTTATCAGAACAACAACGTTTGTTTGACATACCGTAATGGAAGATTTATTATGTTTGGCGCCCGTTGAACCTAAGTAGTAGTTTTGTTATAACCAAACAAAAAATTAATACCTGTTTAGCACAAATCAAAATCAATCTATAATTCTGTAACAACCATTTAAATTAAAACGTGTTATGAGCAAAAAGCAACAGCAGTCAGGAAGTGATTTCAGCTCGATCTTCCCCTACTTCGCGATTCCATTAGCCCTAGTTATCGGTGTCGCGCTTTACGTTTTTGTATTAGGTAACCCCGCAAACTTCGAAGGCGGAGACCCAATCAAAGGCCATCCACTCAACGTTCTCGGAACAGTTCACAAAGGTGGTATCATCGTATCAGCACTTATCACCGTAAACTTGGTGGTATTGATTTTTGCAGTAGAGCGCTTCATCAGCCTCCAAAAGGCTAGAGGAAATGGAAGCGTTGAAAAGTTCATCCGCGACATTCGTGCTAAACTTAACAACAACGACATCGACTCAGCAATTGCAGCTTGCGACAAGCAAAAAGGTTCTGTAGCTGCTGTATTGCGCGCTGGTCTTACAAAGTACAAGTCTGTACAATCAGAAGCTGGCCTTGACAAAGAAGCAAAAGTTACAGCTATCAAACAAGAGCTTGAAGAGGCTACTTCACTAGAGCTTCCAATGCTTTCTAAGAACCTCGTAATTCTTTCTTCATGTGCATCACTCGGAGTACTTGTTGGTCTTTTGGGTACTGTACGTGGTATGATTTCGTCGTTCGAAGCAATGGCAACTGCCGGTGCTCCAGACGCAACCGCTCTTTCACTCGGTATCTCTGAAGCCTTGATCAATACCTTCCTTGGTATCTTGGCTTCTGCGTTAGCGATCATTTTCTTCAACTTCTACAGCACTCGTATCGATGGCCTTACTTACGGTATCGATGAGGCAGGTTTCTCTGTAGCTCAAACTTTTGCTGCTAAGCACTAATTCATTTCTTTTAAACCAAATTAAAAAAGTGAATTATGCCTAAAGTAAAAATGCCAAAAAGCGCCCCCAGCCTGGACATGACGCCCATGGTTGACTTGGGTTTCTTGTTGGTTACTTTCTTCATCCTCACGGCGAAGTTTAGGCCTAATGAACCGGTTATAGTCGATACTCCCAAGTCAACATCCAGCATCGCTCTCCCAGAGAAAGTAATGCTCGTTACAATTGACAAAGACGGACGTGTATTCTTCGATCTAAGCGGTAAAGAAATCAAACGAGCAATGCTGCAAGGCATGCTCGAAAGATATCCGCAGGTAAAGGTTTCTGAAGATGTTGCTCAGCGCTTTGCAGTGCTCGGTACCTTTGGACAGCCAATCGAAAGAATGGAACAATACATCAAAGGCGACGAAAAATTGCGCAAAGCAATGGACGACCGCAAAGATGCTGGGATTCCACTCGACTCACTCAACAACCAATTAGGCGACTGGATTCAAGAGGGATACGAAGCATTCATGACAGATGCTCAAGCCAAAGGCTTCACCATTGCTCAGCTAAAAGACAAAGAAGGTCTTCGCTACGCAATCAAGGCTGACGGTGACACTGATTATGAAAAAGTCGAGAAAGTAATCGATATTTTTAGAGATAAAAACATCTTCCAATTCAATATGGTGACGAGCCTCGAAGGTATCGACGATGCTCCAGCTGTTGTTGAAGAGTAATAATCCACAACCCCATTAAAGAAAACAAATTATGGCAGAAATAATTGACGGCGGCGGCGGTGGTGGTGGTAAACACCAGAAGAAAAAAGCCAAGAAAGGTAACGTACACCTGGACATGACGCCCATGGTTGACCTCGCGTTCCTCCTACTTACTTTCTTCATTCTTGCTACTTCACTCAGCAAGCCAAAAACAATGGAAATCATCTACCCAAAAGAAGTAGAAGACACTGATGAAACAACCAAAGTAGATGATGCATTGGCAACAACTGTTTTGGTGGGCGAAGAAGACGAACACGTGTTTTATTACACTGGAGTTTTCAAACCCGACTCAACCGTGCTTATTCATACCGACTATTCAAAAGAAGGGATTAGAAAAGTATTGCTTGACAGAAACAAACGTATCAACGATCAAGTGACTGCTCTCAAAGAACAGCTCACCAACAAAATCATCAATGATACTACCTACCAAGTAGCTTACTCCAAAATCGTCGGTGATTCATTGGCTCCATTTGTAATCGTAAAAACAATCCCAACTTCTAAGTTCAGAAACGTGGTGAACGTGATGGATGAATTAAACATCACCAACATCAAGAAAAGAGCTATTATTGATATGGGAGATAGCGAGAATATCGCAATGCGCCAACGAATCGTTGAACTCGGTTTAAAAAAGTAACAAGTATTTTGAACGAAGTCATTTCTAAAATGTACAAGCATCAAAATCTTTAAAAAAGAAAATTATGACAGGCCTCATTATCATCATTATCATCGCAGCCGTTGTGGCTCTGGTCGGCTTTGAAGGCGGCTGGAACAACGTGCTCAGTGGTAATCGTAATAGCCTCGTATTTGAAGACAAATACAAAGACTATGGC
>CANGVZ010000019.1 GCA_947457285.1 Flavobacteriales bacterium
ACTTATCGAGATTTACTTCGATAATCTTTGTGACATACTGGTCTGCGATGTACTTCACTGTATACGACTTTCTGAAAGGAAGGTTATAGGAATATCCACCTCTTTTTATAGAAGTGAATTCTCCTAGCAATTCTCCTCCACTCCAGAACTCCACTTTCACACCATCTAAAGGCTTTTCCGTTGAGTCTTTCAAATTCATTTTCGTGGTCTTTCCGTAGAAGTTTATCATATCTCCCTCCGGGTATTGACTCCAAGAAAATAAAGACATCAAAAGAAAACATAGGGTAATTGTACTTTTCATGTTCTTTGATTTGGTACGCCTATTTCTACGTCCTTTTGACGAAATAAGTTTCGAAATCAGATAATTAGAGAGATTGGCACCTCATGCCTCTTCATATACCATCCATACCGCCACTTAGTATTTTCATGCTCAATATCAACACATTAACTCTTCCATTAACACTTTTTTCAAAATAAATGTACCTACATTAAATGTATCTACATACATTTGCCCCATGTCATTAGAAGAAGACATCAAACAGACAAGATTCACCAGTGAGTATCAGAAGCTGGTGTTGAACGTGTTTTACACTGCCAATTGGTTGGGATTACAACACAATCAGCTTATGCGCGAGTATGGTTTGACAGGGCCTCAGTTCAACATCTTAAGAATACTTAGAGGACAGAAAGGTAAACCCATGTCTGTGAATGCACTTATCGAACGCATGTTGGACAAAAGCAGCAATGCTTCCCGCCTCGTAGATAAGTTGGAAGAGAAGCGCTATGTGCTTCGCAAAGTGTGTCCGAATGACCGCCGCCAAGTTGAAGTTACGATTACGCAAGGTGGCCTCGACATTTTAAGTAAGTTGGACAAACCGGTGACTGACCTGGAAGAGAATATCAAAGGAATTAACATAGAAGAGGCACAATTAATGAATGCGCTTCTTGAGAAAATGCGAAAATCAAATAACACACAATAACAAATAAAAACAGACAAAAATGAAAAAGGTAATTTTCACTTTAGCAGCTTTCGCTATGAGCGTAGCATCTTTCGCTCAACTTGCAGATGGCACGTACAATGTAGACTATAAGTCAAGCACTATCAACTGGCACGCTGAGAAGGCTACTGGATCAGGTCATGATGGTACTATTCGTGTGTCAAGCGGCCAAGTAGTGGTAGCGAAGAGCAATATTGCATCGGGCAAATTGAAGGTAGACATGAATGGAATCACTTGTACAGACCTTCCAGAAGGTGAATACAATTCAAACTTGATCAATCACCTCAAGTCACCAGATTTCTTTGACACAACTAAGTTTCCAGATTCTAACTTTGAAGTAACATCAGTTACAGCAAAGGCAGATGGTAAGGGCAATACTCACGTTGTGAATGGAAAGATCACAATCAAGGGCATTACAAAAGACGTCAGCTTCCCAGCGAAGGTGAGTGGCGACGGCAAGACAGTGACAATCGATGGCGACCTCGTATTGGATCGTTCACAGTTTGATGTTCGCTTTGGTTCAGAAACATTCTTTGGTTCGTTAGGTGACAAAGCAATCAACAACGACATGAAGTTGAAATTGCACATCGTGGCTAACAAGAAAGCCTAATTTACCTTAGAAAATTGAGAGAGGTCCGAGAGCGTCAAGAGGCTTTTCGGACCTTTTTTTTTCTTTCCGGATCTTCGTGAAAGAAGTATCGAAAGTCGAATGTTAGATAGCTTCCGTTCAATTGATAACTCACAGTGGTAGGATCTGTATTAATTTGAAGCTGGGCTACTGTGGTGGCAATTTCGCTGAATGGTCGATGAAAAGAAGCTCCGAGATAGAAGTAACCGTCTTTCTTTGATCTCCATTCAAACCCGTAGTTGGCCAATACTGAAAATTGAATCCAATTTTGTCTGAAAGTATTCTGAAAAAAATCAAATCGCAGGGTATCACGTCTATCATCTGCAAAAGACTCAACATTGGTTGGATACATATCGATGCTGCATCCTGCGCTGGCATTCATGTATAGTTGTTCTCCCAATCGCACGTAAATCATCCCCTGCAGCGGAATTTCATATCCGATGAATCGATAATTCATATTGGTGACCTCATTGAGCAAAGGATGATAAAAAGACAATTTGTAGTTTCTTTGAATGAATGTGATTCCTGTTTCGAAGCTCCAATTTTTTGTAAGACCGCGCCTGACGACCATTCCGAGGTTCATTCCAAACTCGGGATCATTGATGACGGTCAGGGCTTCACTGGAAGCTGATTGTGCACCTGTCCCAAAGAATTTGCTTGGAACCATTGGTTTAAATTGAATACCGAGGGTAGTGACGTTTTCTTGAGAGATAACATCAAAGCATAGCATTAAAGCAACGAAAAATAAAACTACTCTCCTATCCATTCAGTCACATATTCGATTGGTTTGCGGTGGCTTTTAGGCCATTCCGCGTCAGTATATCCGATGTAAAATAGTCCTAAGCATTTATCCTGTGGTTTTAGCTGCAAGAACTCATTCATTTCTTTTGAATAAATGAGTTTTGGCGACGACCAAAACGCACCTAAGCCGTATGCAGTGCAAGTAAGGTGCATATTCTGCACGGCACAGGCCACTGCTTCTACTTCTTCTATTTCTTCTATTTTTCCTGTCGGGTCGCGCTCCATGCACACGGCAATTACCGCAGATGCAAGCAATGGTCGCGTTGACATTCTATCAAATTTAGCTTGTTTGAACGCTTCGGGAGCTGTTTTTTCTTTATACAATGCAGGCAAAAATTCAGCAATTTTATTGAGTCCACCATCCATAAAAACTTTGAATCTCCACGGTTGTGTCATTCCATGTGTCGGAGCCCAAATAGCATTATTGAGAATCAACTCAATTTGTTCGCGATGAACTTTTCTTTTAGAAAAATGCTCTGGAAGGATGGTTCTTCTATTTTTAATAACCTCAGTAATCTCACTCAAGCTGTATTTCATACGCTTCTCATCATTTTTTTACAAAACTACTCCTCGAAGGCTTCATAACTATACTTTTGAATCACAAAAATGCATATGAAAACATACATTATAACGGGAGCTGGCTCTGGGATGGGCGCAGCGACTGCACGATTATTATCCAAAGACCCAAACAATCGGCTTGTTATTATCAGCAGGACGAAAAGCAATATCGATGAAGTTTTGACTTCTTTGGACAACAAAGAGCAACACATTGCTGCCGCCTTTGACATCCGAGAAGCATCTGCATGGAAAAATTTATTCGCGACATATTCCGATAAATTAGCGAGCATTGATGGACTTTTTGCAAACGCTGGAATTGGAGGGGCAAATCACTACGGTGAAAATGATCGTTGGGACGAAATTATTTCAATAAATCTCACTGGAACCTACGTGAGCATTCAAGAATGTCTGCCTTATTTGAGAAACTCAAAGCAAGCGTTCAAACACATCTTAATCACTTCATCATGTCTGGCCCGCTTTGGAGTACCTGCATATACAGCTTATTGTACGGCTAAAACCGGATTACTCGGTCTCACAAGAAGTCTAGCAGTAGAGCTCGGATCAGAAAAAATTCTAGTAAATGCCTTGTGCCCTGGATGGGTAGAAACGGAGATGGCCCGTGCAGGAATTCAATTGCTTGCAAATGCTATTGGGAAAGACTATCAAAGCACGTTCGACGAACAGATGGGCATTGTACCTCTTCAACGCATCACACAACCGGAAGAAATTGCGCAGTTTGTAAAATTCATGTTTTCCGATCTGCAGACAAGCATTACAGGACAAGGTTTAGACATCAATAATGGCTCATTTATGATATGATGAAATATCTCATTTTCCTTGTGATTCTCATCTGCTCGCAGCAGAGCGTTGCACAACAGAATGACTCTTTGTTTATCAGTAATATTTACAAAGAAGCTCTATCCAATGGTGAGTGCTACGATCATCTCCGTATCTTATGCAAAGAGGTAGGCCACCGCATTGCTGGTTCCGCCGCTGCAGACAGCGCTATTCTTTGGGGTATCAGTACACTAAAGCGCTACAATTTGGATAGTGTTTATACGATGCCAGTAGAAGTTCCTCATTGGGTGAGGGGATCAAAAGAAGTGGGTTATTATACTTATTCAAACAATAAAGTAGAACTTGAGATTGTGGCGCTCGGCGGTTCCGTTGGAAGCGAGCGCGCCATAACTGCTAATGTGATCGAAGTAAAGTCTATCGCAGAGTTGAGATTGTTGGATTCAGCGATGGTAGCTGGTAAAATTGTTTTTTTCAATAAAGCAATGGATCCGATGCTGATTAATACTGGAGCTGCCTATGGTGGAGCGTATGATATCAGAAGTCAGGGTCCGTCGGAAGCAGCAAAGAAAGGAGCGGTTGGATGTTTGATCCGATCTTTAACTCTGGCTGATGACAAATATGCACACACAGGCGCGACGAATTATGATGACAACGTTCGTAAGATTCCTGCAGCAGCATTGAGTAGCGTCGACTCCCGTGAATTGAGCAGATTACTAAAAGAAAATCCTCGCCTGCAATTCACTTTGCATTTGACCTGTCAGAATTTTCCCAGAAAAATTCAAGCGAACGTAATCGGTGAAATTCGCGGAAGTGAATTTCCTGAGAAGGTGATTGTTGTTGGCGGTCATTTGGACTCCTGGGATGTTGGGGAAGGCGCACACGATGATGGAACAGGAGTGACACAGAGCATTGAAGTTTTGAGAATTCTTCTCGCATTGGGATACAAACCGAGACATACGATTAGGGCGGTGTTATATATGAATGAAGAATTTGGAAATGATGGAGGTAAAACTTACGCCCGTGTGGTAGCTGAAAAAAATGAAGAGCATATTGCCGCAATCGAAAGTGACGGTGGAGGTTTGACTCCGCTTGGTTTTAACGTACAAGGCGATGAAAAGGATCTCCTGCAGCTTCGTGAGTGGGGTAAATTGCTTGAGCCATATCAGCTTTATTCATTTAGACAAGGCTGGAGTGGCGTTGATATTGGGCCGCTTAAGACAGATTCGAATGTGCTTTATGGTTTGAGTGTAGATAGTCAACGATACTTTGATTTTCACCATTCGAATAATGACATTTTCGAAAACGTCAATAAGCGTGAGCACATATTGGGAGCAGCAGCCATGACTGCATTAATCTATATGATAGACCAAAAATAAAAACGGTTGGCCCAAGTGTTTGTGGACCAACCGTTCATTATCGATTTGTGAGTTGAAACTAGTTATTCCGAACAATCAATCTCTGGCTATGCTTTTCGCTTCCTGAGATGAAATTGACTGAATAAACACCAGTAGCTAACTTTTTATCAAGAGGCAAATCGAAGTTTAACTCGCCATCTGCAAACAGAACGGAGGAGTAAACCAATCTTCCAGTCATATCGTGGATAGCCACTTGAATCTCTTTTTGTTCATCGGTATCAATGAGAACTGCGATTTGTTCTCCATTGTTGGGATTAGGATAAGCGCTGGCAATAAATGTTACTACCTCATCGACTGGAGCTTCGGTAATTTGCTCATCAAAATTGTTATTGATGGACCAAAAGCTTGGAGCTCCTGCAACCTGAATACAAACTGCCGGACCCCACGCAGGTACGTATGGATAAGGGAAAACGGGGCGGATACGGATATTGTACGTTGCTCCGTTTTGAACGCCCGGGATGTTGTTGAGTCTAAACAATCTCACTGATGAATTATGATTATGAAGTATCGTTGGCTGAATACCATCCTGGTTCACAAGTTCGAACTGATATCCAGAGATACCGCAAGAACGGGGATTGAAGCTAAGCCAAGTTGATTTTGATATTGGACCATAGTTTGAACAACTAAATGAGTTTGTTAAAGATGCTGTGGGTGCTTCTCCCATTGTGATTGTTAGCGGTGGCGTATCACTGACTATATACACTTCAGCTACGCCGAGAGAATTTTGCAACGAAAAGACTGAAGTCACATCCAATGCATATTGACGATTGTATTTTAATCCCGAAACTGTACTCAGGTTGATGGTAGTGATGTTGCTACCACCACTTGATATTTCACTTGTAGATAAATCTTCGAATCTGAATGAGTATAAACTTGCACCAGTGAATTGGGTTTTCAAGGTCCCACATACAGTGTAAGTAAGCGAGGTATTTGTGGCAATGCCTGATCTGAGCCTGCTTGCAGTGAAGGAAAATGATCCGCTTCCGATACCAGCATTTCTGCTTCGCACACCTATATAATACGTTTCTCCAACATTCAGATCGCTCACATTCAGAGCTTCGAAACCAACTCCTGATCTAAGGTTTACTTCTTTTATTTTTGAATATTGACTATCGAGTAGTACGAGAATGATATCAATACCTGAAGAGTTTGCAGTAAAGCGCGCTCCTGAAGAATTGGCTACATAGGAGTACCATACGTCCTGACCAGAGGCACCGGTTGTTCTACCAACTTGAGATGCTGTTGCACCAACGAGCGTTCCCGTGAATGTTGAAGAACTTGGGTGAAAAGCCGGGTTGATAGCCATTGCTGTCCATGGATTATCGAAAGCAACGCAAGGACCAGCAATACAAGAGCCATCGTCAATGAATGCAAATGGATTGTAGGTACAAGCAGCTGGGTCAGTACATCCGAAGCAGTCACCGTCACCGACAGTAAAATACGTGAATGTAGAAGTGATTCCATCACCGCTCAAGGGGCCATCGTTTACACCAACGAGTGACCATTCAATTTCCTCTGGGTATTCTCCCCCAAACACTTCGAAAGTATAGCAACCATTGTCCAGGCAAAGACTGAGTTCGTCATAGGCCTTGGTATCATCCAGGGTGCCTGTAGAAACGAGAGCTCCGCCTGAGCCTCTGATTTCATAAAAACCATTATTCCATCCATCGCCGACGTAGTCGATCATGATGAGTTCTACGCAATTTGTAACACAGCAAGAGCCATCATCAAATGTGGCGCTCGCGTTAAAATTACAAGCTTGAGAGTCTGTACAGCCATAGCAAGAGGTGAAATCGCATGTGCCATTATCGCAAGTTGCGGATGGGTTGTAATTACAGGCAGTAGCATTGGTACAGCCTAATACTCCACCGCCTATGGTGAAATACACATTTCTTTCAAAAGCCATGTTTATTGGCACATTGGGAAAGTTGCCTGACGTTAAAGTGGCTCCACCTACAATGCTGATATTATAAGTAGCGCCATTCCATCCATCGCCAAACTCGTCGAGCAATTGAAAGTGGTAGCAGCCATTTGGCAAACATACCACATCATTAAATGGTGCACCGTTGTTGGGTACCGAAAGGATGATGTTATCACTTTCATCAAATAATGTGAATCCAACCTCCGCTGGAAAGTCACTATTGGTGATATTTATTTCAACGCAATTTGTAAAGCAGCAAGAGCCATCGTCGAAGGTAGCTCCAGGATCATAATTGCATGCGCTAGCATTGGTACATCCACCAAAGAAAAGCTCCATCGGCTCGGAAGCCTTGCTCCAGGAGAACTCAAAAATCCTTGCATTTGAGTCGTGGCTCAATAAACACAAGGGAAGCAGAAAAATAAGTAGGGTTGTTTTCATGTTCACATTCGATAATATGTGAACCTGATACGGAAATAAAAAAAAAAGGTTATGTCTTTCGACATAACCTTTTAATATTTAGTTGTTTGAACTTATTAGTTAGGACAAGTGCTACCGAACTGGTTCAACACTTCAAGGAGGTCGGCTACACCGACAACACCGTCAGAGTTAACGTCAGCAGGACAGCTGGATCCACCAACAATGATACAAGAGCCATCGTCGATCAAAGCTGCTGGGTCATAGTTTTCTGCTTGTTCGTAAGTACAACCTTGACAAGAGTTGTATTCACAAAGTGTACAGTCGCTAAGACCTGCTTCAGGATCGTAGTTACATGCAAACGGTTCGGTACAACCAGGGGTACAGTTGCCTGAACCCACGCTGAATTGAATACCGTTGGTGTTAACACCACCAGTCAAGATACCGCTGTTTGAACCTGTTAAGATCCAAGATACTTCGAATGGGAACTGACCACCACCTACAGTAATTCTGTAACATCCATCAGGAACGCAGAATGAAGCAGTGCCAGTACTTGTTGCCGCTGGAAGAGTAGCTGTTCCAACGATTTCACCTGTAGTCAAGCTTGTAATTACAGCAACGTTGTTGTTCCAACCATCACCGAACGAATCGTTCATGATGAGCGTCAAACAGTTGTCATAACAACACTCAGCAGGGTTAGAGATCGTAGCCGCAGGATCAAAGTTACATGCAGTATTATCGGTACAACCAGCACATGATGTGAATTCGCAAGAACCATCATCGTCAGTAGCAGCTGGATCGAAGTTACATGCTGTAGGATCGGTACAACCGCAAACTCCAGCACCGATAGTAAATGTTACACCAGCAGTTGGAGCACCACCAGCTACGATTTCGTTGCCAGCTTGATCAAACAAGAACCAATCTACTTCAGCCGGCCAAGTACCTGCTGTTACAGAGATGGTATAGCAGCCATCAGCCAAACAGAATACATCGAATCCAGTGTCAGGACCAGCGAATGCGTTGTTGTCTTGACTACACTGAGCATCATCAAGAGAGCCTGTTGCCACCACGTTACCAGCGAGGTCTTCGATAGTGTACACAGCATTGTTCCAACCGTCACCGAATGAGTCGTCCATTTGGAATAGGTAAGCAGTTTCACCAGCACCACAACCAGCGCAAGAGAAGTATTCGCATGAATCATCTTCTTGGTTGGCAGCTGGGTTATAGTTACAAGCACATTCATCTGTACAACCTTCTACGAGAGGAGCGCACTGGAAGTCGATTGTGAATGCTCCGTCAAACAAGTCATCTTGGAAGTCACCATTTGTATCCACACCTCCAGCAGAGATATATACATAGTAAGTAACACCAACTTGAGACACAAATTCAACTGAAGCGTCGTCGCCATCAAAGAATCCGCATCCTGCGTCTGTTGCGTCGTCGTCTTCACCTACTACGCAAGTGAATGGACCAGCACAGCCGTTTGCAGAAGAAACTACTTCAATGCGTGTATCAATAGCAGAACCACAAGTATTCAAAGTGATTACCTGACCATCACCTACGAAGGTGTACCATACGCCATTGTCACCGTTAGAAGTTCCACAAGCAGTTGGAACACCTGTGTTTGTAGAGAGTGCTGTAGTACCGATGGTATTTGCTCCGCAATTCAAAGTGATTGCATCAGCGCAAAGATCGTTTGCTGGAGCTTCAGTGTAAATACAAGTTCCATCTTCAATAGTATTGATTGGATCATAGTTAGAAGCCAATGGATCGGTACAACCTACGCCAGCAAGGTCAGCTGTCAAAGTAAAGTCACCGCAACCTGGTGCGTTGGTAGTATATACTAAGAAGTAGTAGTCAGTGTTTTGTTGAATTGGAATATTTGCAGCATACAAGCTACCAGCACATGTACCAGTAACAGGTCCGCAAACAGCCAAAACGTCGAGTGTAGAACAGTCGCCTGCAGATTCGAATACGATCAAACCAGCGTTAGTACCGTTCACGTTTGTCAAGTTAAAATCAAATGTATCGAAGTTGCCAGAGTTCATAGTGTACCAAACACCGTAACCTGTAGCAAAAGCGTTTACATCAGAAATATCATCAGGGTTAGTACAGCAAAGTGTACCAGATACCTCCGCTCCGTCTGGGAGTGGGAATGCGCTGGCGCAATCATCATTTATTGGAGCCCCGCCGCAATCAGTACAAGTAATGTCAAGAGTAAAGTCTACCCCTACACCTTGCCCGAATTCAGAAACCATGATGTAGTAAGATACACCAGGAAGTGAAGTGAACAGTACTTGTGAAGAGAATCCAGCACAAGGAGGGTTTGGACCATCATCATTTGCAGCGATACAAGAAAGCGCATTACAGTTTCCTGCATATACGTGAAGCTTTGTATCAACAGCAGATCCACATGTAGAAACAGTAACTTGGTCGCCAGTACCAATCAAGCGATACCATACACCAGGTGATGTATTGTCTACGCCTTGACAAGTTCCAGCGTTAGCGTCGTCGTTAGCACCGATAGTAGTACCGGTTACAGAAACACCGCAACCTACATCCACTGCGTTTGCGCACTGGTCGTTTGCTGGAGGACAGATACAAGATCCATCATCTTGGTTTGCTTGTGGGTTGTAGTTGTTACATCCAGGATCGGTACAACCAGGGATTGTACAACCTGTAGCTCCTGCCCAAGCAAATGCTTGTGCACTTCCGTCTGGTTCTTCACCTTGAGCGATGATTGAACCTGTAGCAGTAGTAAGTGTCCAAGAAACTTCACCTGGCCAAGTACCTGAAGTAACAGTAACAGTGTAGCAACCTTGCGGTAAGCAGAACTGATTTGTTTCTTCGCCGCCTAGATCAAGGGTACCTTGAGCTAGGATAGTTCCTGCTGCATTAGCAATAAAATATTGAGCACCGTCCCAACCGTCGTTGTTAGAGTCAAACATATTGAATACAGCTACTTGTTGACCAGGAGCACAAGTCAAACAGCTTCCGTCATCGATAGTAGCAGCGGGGTTGTAGTTAGTTGCATTTGAGTTGGTACAACCAGGAATACATGTCGCAGATCCAACACCGAATACAGCACCCACTTCTGGAGCGCCACCAGTGATGGTACCTTGATCAGTAATAAGTTCCCAAGAAATTTCACCAGGCCACGTACCGCCCGTTACTGCGATTGAGTAACAACCATCTGCCAAACAGAAAGTGGCTACACCAGCTGTTCCTGTAGCTAGGGTAGCGGTGCCTACAGCGGTTCCTGAGCTAAGATCAGTGATAGTAGCAACGCCACCTTCCCAACCTCCGAAATCATCGAACATGTTGAGCGTAACGATTTGATCATAACAGCATGATCCATCGTCACAACCTGCGGTTGCATCATAGTTAACCGCTCCTGCATCTGTACATCCAGGGAACACGCAAGAACCATCATCTGCAGTAGCTGCTGGATCATAGTTACAAGCGGTTGGTGCGGTACAACCAGAAGCAGCAGCAGCAAAAGTGATGCTCCAGCCTTGAATTGAACCGGCATCACCACCCACGTCATCTTGTACGTAGAGAGCCCATGTTCCGTTGGCATTGTCACCAGCGAACACAGACGCAAAGGTATTTGTACCTGCCGGAGCAGAATTACCAACAACACCAGTAAAACCAGTAAATAAATCGCCAGCACCAAAGTTAGTAGGTCTGTAAGATCCACCGAGATTAACTGCAAATTCAGCCATCAAGCTACTTCCAAAGTCTGCGATTACATAAGTTTGATTAGTGAAAGCATTGCCTCCGCCTGCATCAGACATCAAAACGATTGATTCGCCGTTAGGAGCCACTAGCAATACATCGACGTCACTTTGCCATGTATGGGACATATTGTTCAATGATACGGAAACTACATCAATTGCGGCTGGTCCGCCCGTTACAACGATGTTTGAAGGACTGGGGGTTGCAGCTCCAACGGCATTGATTGTGATTGCAGCTGGATTGGAGAACGTCTGAGCATTTGCGCTATTCGTAAACCAAGAGCAACACACCAATACAACTGAAGCAAGCACCGAAAGTTTGGTAAACTTTTGGATCATTTGATTTGGTTTTGGTTAATAAACAATTTTTTTAGTTCTGGAAAAACCAGACCATCGGAGGAATGTTAGCAAGGTTAAGGCTGAACCTCTGACGGAGTGCTAAAATAGCAGTTTGATGGATAAGAATGATTATTTGTGTAAAAAAATATATCAAAAAAGTTCAAGACAAAAACTAATGCCCTTATTTTGAGTAGACTATCTCCCCCATGCCTCAGCATGCCAACTGTTACTAAACTTCTTTTTCCATCCTAATTTCCACTCATTGAGATTTCTAACGGTGCTATCAAACACAACCGTATCGTCATTTACGATATTGGCTTTCCGCATAGCCCAGAAATTATTTAGAGGAGTAAACTGTATTTGCTGTTCATGTTCGTAGGCCACCTGCATGCGATCAAAGAAATCGACGTTTAGTTGTTTACCTAAATCTTGAAAGAGGTGAACTAATTTATCAATACTGCAGCCGCTGGCAGAGGCTTTCGTTTCGTCTACCGCAACAATTACTATTCGGCTTGCTTGAATTTCGTAGCCCGCGAAGAGTGCTGCGCCGTGCGCAGACCAGCCTTTCAGAAAAGTTTGTAGCGCCGACTCAATGTATTCCACTTGAGTATTATCAAGCGATTTATTGGCGATATAAATCCAAATTCTGCTATTCGGATCAAGGTTTTGTATTTCCATTTTGATGATTATAAAGTTTCCAAGCTGCCCAATTCATCATAGCCGGTATAGGAGACTGGAGTGCCCCAATCATTTTACGACTCACATTATAAAAAAGATGAGGAGCATTAGACGGAAGTCCAACCAGATAGATGAGAAGTGCGAAAATGAACGCTGAAATATAGGTAATAAGCAACCACTTGGTGGCTCTGGCATCAATTACAACGCGTCGTACCATCCAGGCGTTGATGATAAAAAAAATTGCCACGAACACGACTGTTTGAATCCATTTCAGCGATTTTAGTTGATTTAGAGAAAGATGATTGAGCGCTGAAATGGAGTGATGACTATGATAATAATCGTATGGGTTTCCTGACTTTATTTGTTCGAGCACTGCTGCTCGCTGTTCGGGCGCCAATTCAAAAAATCCAGGATAAGCACCACCTTGTTCTATACTAAAATTAACGTTGATTTTTATCCATTCTACCAAGAAACCGACAGTAACCGTAATGGCGATAGCGATAGACCACTTTAGAAAGTTCATGATGCCAAATTTGATTTTCTCAAAGAAAATTTGACAATCCAAAGCCACCAAAGCGCGAATACCGCGGCGTATACGATGAGTGTAAACGTGTAGTCATGATTAAAACTGAACCAGCTTTCATTATGATAGACAATCAGCGCCAGGGCTGTCACTCTTAAAACGTTTAGCCCATGTATCAAAGCTAACCCTAGCGGCAGAAACCAAATCTTGTGTTTTACAGGGCCAGGGTAACTGATCATAAACACTACAAAAAGTGCAAAAAGAACTATGCCATCACAAGGCGCACCTATGGTAACGCCAGCGGTACCCAGGACACCAAAGTGTTGGCGAAACCTGCCATCTGCATAAGGTGTAGTATCATAACCCAAGGTGTGCAGTAGCCCCTCACCGAGGTCGACCAAAGAATCAATGACGTACTCATTGATGTACGTATTTTCTTTTAAGTAAAACTCGTATAGAAAGTACCAAACAAGGTACAACAGGGTACTGAGGATTAAAAATCGGGTGAAAGGGTTTTTAAATAGACCTCGAATCATTATGACTTTCTTCTACTCATGTCATAGGCCTTTTTGCCTCCAAGGGCAAGACCTGCTGCAATAAGAAAGCTGACACCACCGTCTATAGGACAAATTGCACCGAAGGGAGGACCACATGGAGGAACACCACCTCCGGGAGGATCTGGAGGTTGCGACATAAGAATGGATGGGACGGCAATTAAAAATATAACTACCAAAGTATTACGCAAGCTTAACATGTGTCTTAATTATAGTTCTGGTCAAAGGTAAGCATTTTTTCCAAATCCGTCTCATAACCGACTTGTAACAACGGCATTCCAGTCTTACGTGGATTAGATTATATTTGCCACCACACTATACTTTTATATGTCACAACAGAAGACCAGTTTTCTTGATGCCGATGACTTAAGGCCAATTATTAAGTTCATTTCCAAGAACTGGTATCTCATGATTGGTTTTTCAGCGGTAGCTTTCGTTATTGCGTTTCTGTTGAATTACCGCAAGCCGAATATTTACGCGGCTCGTACTGAAATCTTACTAAAGTCTGGTGAAACATACGATTATCAAACCAACATGCTCAGTAGCCTTGGTTACTATTCTGTGTTGCAAGACATTACTAACCAAAAACGAATTTTAGCTTCTTATGATATGATCAACTCTGTATTGAACAAGGTTGATTTTAGTCAAAGTTATTTTCTAGTTGGAAGGTTAAAGATTTTGCAGGTTGATAAATTCGATGCAATTGACGTTCGAATAGATTGGAGAAGGTTGGATCCTACACTTTTCAATGTTCCCTTTAACATCCGCGTTCTTGATTTGAATCGCTATGAACTTAGCTACACCTACAAGAATGCCAAGCAAGTCTACGAGTTTGAATTTGGTAAGCTGCATGAAGACATAAACTTCACCATTCAGGTGAATTTATCCGACAAACTTGATGAGTCATGGCTTCGTACTGTTCAGGAACAAAACTTCCAGGTGATGGTGCACAGCCCTGAGTATTTGGTTGGCAAATACAAAGGAAATCTGTCAATTGAAAACATGGATTATACCAGCATCCTTAGCCTTACTGTCAAAGA
>CANGVZ010000020.1 GCA_947457285.1 Flavobacteriales bacterium
CTCACCTCGCCGGAGAAAAAGGGCAACTTATCATTCACAAGATGGGCATGGTTGCAGCCACTTCACCAGTTAGACAAGTCAAAATAGTAGATTAATAGTTTTTTACACCAAATATGAAAAAGTTAATTGCCCTCGCTTCTTTTGCTCTCGTTTCAGCAGTTGCATTTGCTCAAACCCGCGAAGAAGCAGTCATTAAAACCCTTAATGAGCGCTATGAGTCTGCAGCGGCGGACTTTAGAAAACTTATCGCACAAAACCCAGCTAATGGAGAAACATACTTCTACGCTGGTGACAACTACTTCTATTGGGGAGTTTTGGATTCAGCAGAAATTATGTTTAGAAAAGGAATCGAAGTTGCTCCTCTTAATCCAATGAACTATGCCGGTCTCGGCCGTGTGGGTTGGGTAAATAATAATGACGCACTCAATAGCGCTCAATATCAAAAGGCCATTGAAATCATGTCTGCGAAAAGCAACAAAATCGATAAAACGATTCAGTTGATTACTTACATGAAAATGGCTGAAACATACGTACAGGCTGAGCGCAAGAACTTTGACAAGGCTATTGAATATCTCAATACCGCTCTCAAATTCAACGATCAAGATGCTGAAATGTACGTGCAGCTTGGAGATTACTATTTTCAATCAGAACTTGAGAAAAATGGTAAAACCGGAATGCTCAACCTTAGCTTGGCGCAATCGCAGTATTCGAAAGCTTCTCAGCTCAATCCAAAGTATCCAAGGGCTTTGCTTGCTCAAGGTAAACTTCTAGTACCAGCCCGCAACTGGGAAGATGCGCTCAAGTTCTTTAACGACGCTATTGCGATCGACCCGAACTATGCACCTGCATACCGCGAAAAAGCGGAGTTGCTATACAAAGCTGGTCGCTTCCCTCTAGCAGTAGAGAATTATGCAAAATATCTCGAACTCAACAACTCTTGTCGCGTTCAGCAGCGTTATGCAAGCTTCGTATTCGAAACAAAGGATTACAAGAAGGCAGTTGCCGAATTGGAAAAGGCGTTGCCTTGCAACAACCAAAATCCATTCATGTACCGTCTTCTCGGTTATAGTTACTACGAAACCGGAGATTTTGCCAAAGGACTTGAAAACATCAATAAATTCATGGACATGGCTACAGCCAAGGGAAGCCCAAAAATCCTTGGAAGCGACTATGCATACAAAGGAAAGCTTTTGGCGAAGTCTGGTCAAGATTCTTTAGGTGTGGCAACCATCCTAAAGGCAATCGAACTCGATGCTGATTACATTGATGGATACTCTGATATTGCCGGTATTTACAGCAAGGCAAAGAGATATAGTGACGCGGCAACTTATTACGAGAAAAAAATCGCTGCTGCGGGTGAAAAAGCGACTGCGCTCGATTTTTATTACTTAGGCCAAGCGCAATACTTCGCAAAAGAATACGCCAAAGCGGACGCCGCATTCGAGAAAGCATCTTCTAAGTATCCCGATGCCAACTTCTGGAGAGGCCGTTGCAATTTCAAACTTGACAATCAAGAAACTCCTGAAGGTCTCGCTACGCCTCACTTCACTAAGTTCATTGAGCTTGTAGGCGGAGATGCTGCTGCCGTGCAGGCCAACAAGAAGAATCTAATTGAGTCCTACTCTTACCTTGGTTTCTTCTATTATACAAAGCAAAACTTTGTTTGCTCTAAGGCTGCTTGGTTGTCAGTTCAAGCCCTCGATGCGGCTAATGAAAAAGCTACCATCGCCTTGACTGATAAAGATATCGCTGCAGCAGTTGAAACCGGTTGTACCGAGTTTAAAACTCAGACTGCTCAGTAATCTTCATTTATAAATATTGAAGGCGCACCCAAAAGGTGCGCCTTTTTTTGTGCGAAAAACTTGTGAATTTCGTTTAAACTGTTATATTTGAAATACTAAAACCAAAACCAAATGACTTATCACCGCACCTGCTATGTGCTGTTTGCGTCTATCGCACTCTTTATTTCTTCTTGCACACTTCCCGAAAAATTCAGTTATCACCCCACCACCATGTTTATCCCAGAGGCCAAGGATCGTGGCGAGCTATCCGGATTCGGGACTTTGGGACTGAGCCATGCCGAAGGACAAATAGCATACGCACCGCTTCCAAAATTTGTAATACAAAGCGCTACCTTCATAGGTGGTATTTCCACCCGTTCAGAGAAGTACACACAAAGGCTTGGACAAAAATTTTCTCAAGAATTTGGTGTAGGTTATTTATTAATTCCACATCATAGGCACTCCATTGGCATACGCGGATTGTGGGGCTATCACCACAGCAATCACCGCTTTTATGACCCGCCCGCGGAGCGTTGTGGAAATGACTTTCCTGGTGCTCTCGATGAATTCAGTTACATTTTCAACAGTTGGTCATTACAGACAGACTATACCATAAAACTTAATAAAGTCAGGCTATTTGCTGGCGCTAAACTAACTCAAGCAGATTATCGCCACGCCAGAATGATTTCTGCTATTGGATCCGATTATTCGCTGAATGAGGTAAGAGAAAATTTTTCCGATAGATTCTTATCCACATCATTTGGTATCAATATTTACTTTTCAGAAGAGTTTTCTTTCTTTTCAAGCTATTCATTTATTCAAGTTCTCACACCATCCAAAGGTGGCATCTCTCACCCATCGGGTCTCTTTTTGCATAACTTCCGAAATCAGCTTTGGAGTAATGGACTCGCTTTTACCATCACAACACGTAAAAAAGTCAAATGATGCCATCATTAAAAAATCTATTTTTCTCAATATGCTTGGTATTACTTCTCTTTTCTTGCGGTTATAAGCCCATTACTTACCAGCCCACCACCATGCAGATTCCCGAGCCTGCGAAAAAAGGTGAGCTGTCGTGGTTGGGTACGGTAGGAGCACGCCATTTGGAAACGCAGGTAGCTTTTGCCCCTGTCAACAGATTGGTTTTGCAAGGTTCGTTTTTCGGTTGGGCACGTGGCTCTTCTGGAAGAAGACTATCTAGATCTCTAGGCCTTGGATATGTACTGCCGCTTGACTCTAACCAGCAATTCGGATTTAGGGCTATTTATAGTGGAAACGAGGGTTACTTCAACGACAAAGTTTATACAGATGAGGATAACAACCGTTATATCTCTTACTTTAACGACTATAAATATCGAGCCTTTGGTTTTCAATTAGATTACACCATAAAGTTTCAACATTTCAACTTCTGTATTGGCGCGCAGTATTCAAGAGCCAACTATATCAGATCTATCATGAGTGAAAGCTCTGAACTGTATCTCTATCCAAACGGTCCGCTTTTATACAATCATGAAAGAGAGAACTTTAACACGAATTTCTTTCATACAAGTGCCGGGATTGTTTTTAAACTAACTGATTTCGCCTCCTTCTATACTTGCTATACAACAACCTCAATTTTGAACCCCGAGCCAATTACCCCCGGAGGCTTCCGCCACTCATTTGACAAGTTTTTTGTAAGTAACTCTCTAGTAATTACATTAAGAAAGTAAATATGAATAAGCCATATATCCTAGGCGTTTTCATCGTCATTTTTGCTTTCAGCTTACGTGGTTTATCGCAATATAAAAGCTACCATGGGCTTAGTTTGCACTCACCGAATATCTCGAATAAAGGAGAGATTTATGCTTCTGTAAATTTACCAATAGAATATTCCGAAATAACTGTTGCTTATGCACCATTCAATAACTTGGTAATACAGACATCGACCAATTTCGGCTCTGTGTTATATGGTTCCTCTCGTTTCAATCAAACCGCTGGTTTGGGTCTTGTAAAACGAGTCAAAAACGATTGTGTTTTGGGCTTTCGCAGTTTTGTTGGATACCACAAATACTATTTTCAAAATTTTGAAACAGATATACATGATCTTCCAACTGTTTCCGCGCCCTTGACAAGTACGAGTAGAATAGCTTACTTCTGCTATTATCAGTATAACTCCGCTTCTATTCAAGGCGATATCACTTTAGACATCGGCAATGCTCAACTTTATATGTGTTCCTCTTTAATGAGGTTAAATTATTCTTATTTGCGTATGTACAATGAGTTTAAAAATTATGGTGTTGAAGAACGATATAATTTTTACGAGACTCACCATACATTAGATGTTGGCCTCCGATACGCTTTGGTCAAGAACTTTTATGCCACAGCTAATGCTGGACTGAGAAGCTTAATTCGTAGCTCCTCCCCTTCAAAAAGTCCTCTTAAATCTCAGACTTTAGACTTGTATTATCTAAATATTGGAGTTGCTTTAAAGTTCGACGCCAGAAAAACTCAGGAAAACAAAAAAGGCGAATGATAAACCTTCATTCGCATTTTGAATATTTATTTTACAAAAATTAATTTAAGCCTCTACCTTTTTGCGACGAAGCTTTTTATTTGCAATGTACTTTTCAGCGTCTTCGATATTAATCTGAACATCTGTTTTAAGAAGCTCGCAGGCTGGAACGTCTAAAAACAATGATATCTTCAAAAGGGTAAGTAAGGTAATATTCTTGCCTTGCTCAATACGATACGTATTAGACTTGTCGAGACCAATGTCCATTCCCAAGGCTTCCAAGGTGTATCCCTTCGCCTTTCGATGCTTGCGAATATTTTCCCCAACGGCCTTTAAAAAAGCTTTTTCTGGCGCTACCTCATTTTGCATACTACAAAAATGAGATTTCTTTATCTTCGATATTGTTTTAAGGAACAACAAAATGAACTTTAATACACTGAATCACAAATTCGTGGCCTATTTCCAATACTTTAAAAACTTTATTCACTTGTTTGTCAATTCGAAAGATTTTCTTTCATGAAAAACCAACAACTCCTATATGAAATATGGGGTGATGAATAACGCTTTACTGTCAGCCCAATCGTCCACCAGTTTTCAAAGACCTTTAAGCCACATAAGGTATATCAATTGGGCACATCAGGGCTATCTTGGAAAGATGTTATTTCCCTCAATCCAAGAGAGCTTTTCTAACATCAATCCTTCAAAGACTTCTCCCATTTACTCACAGCAACGGTTGCTATCGCATTGCCTACGACATTAGTAGCGCTGCGGCCCATATCAAGCACGTGATCTACACCGAGCAGTAAAAGCAATCCTGCCTCGGGAATACCAAATGTGGCCAATGTTCCTGCAATTACCACAAGCGAAGCTCTTGGCACGCCAGCTATCCCTTTGCTCGTTACCATTAACGTGAGCAACATGAGCATTTGATCGCCGATCGACATATCGATGCCATAGCTCTGAGCGATAAATAAACTTGCAAACGTCATATACATCATGCTTCCATCAAGGTTAAAGCTATAGCCTAGCGGCAGTGTAAAACTCACTATTCGATTATTGCATCCGAAGCGCTCCAATTCCTCCATCATTTTAGGATAGGCCGCTTCGCTGGAAGCCGTTGAAAAGGCCAACAAAAGCGCTTCTTTCAATCTGCCGAATAAAGTCACAATTCTCTTTTTTATCAGCAAATAACCTACGGCAATTAAAATCAGCCAAAGCAAGATTAACCCGGCATAAAACTCACCGATGAAAATGGCGTAGGTGCCCAATACTCCTAGACCTTTTTTTGCAACAACAGAAGTCATTGCCGCAAAAACCGCAAATGGCGCCACATACATCACCATGCTGGTCACTTTCAACATCACATGGCCAACAGAATCCAGTGCTTTGATGATTGGTTCTCCCTTGACCCCTATTGCAGCAGTGGCGACTCCAAACAACAACGAAAACACTACAATCTGAAGAATCTCATTCGTAGCCATAGACTCCACAACGCTACTTGGGATAATGTGTGTAATAAAGCCCTTTAAAGTCATTGATCCTTTGTCGACTCCTGAGTCCAAAAGTGCGCTAGGCGGCTCTAAATTCATCATCAGCCCGGGCTTAAAGATATTGACTAATAAACAGCCTAATAAAAGCGAAACAAACGACGCGGATATAAACCAGAGCATGGTCTTGCCTCCAATGCGTCCTACGGCCTTTAAATCGCCTAATTTGGCCACGCCTACAACCAAGGTTGAGAAAACCAAAGGAGCAATGATCATCTTGATTAATCTTAAAAAGATATCAGTGAAAATGCTTATGATTTCTAGAATGCTCTTTAAGGTCGGGTTCATCACTTCCTCGCGTGAAGCTGCTTTCGCCGCTCGCTCTGCAAATGCGGTCTTTTTCTTCTCCGACGTAATGGCCGCGGCAATTTGCTCCCAGCGTTCTTTTACGGCTAAAGTGCTGTCTGCCGATATGCCTTGAAGCTGCTGCTTTAGTGTGCCTTGTGACTCTTCGTTTTCTAAGGCAGTTGTCACATCAGCGATGGCAGCCTCATAAGACTTGGCTGCTGAAGCAGGATATTTAGCATTGAGCATTGCTCCTACGAGAACTCCTAGAATAAGAGCTGCAAAGATCCATGCGGTTAACTTGTTCGATTTCGACATATCAGAAAAGATTTCGGCGGCAATATAAGCCGCCGAATCTTCTCTTTAACTTCCTATTTTATTGAAATAGTTGTTGACTTTGTCTTTGTAATAGGGTTTCAAATCTGGAGGTACCGTTCGCAATAGCTCCGTTTCTTGCTGCTTTTTGCGAACATACTCTTCGTACTTCTGTGGGTTGCTCACCGGAAAGTCTCGCGATTCATTCGATTTTCGTTGATTGTCCTGATCACGTGTGCGCTCTGCTTCCTCCGCCTTCAGCAATCGAATCATGATGTCTTGTTGTCTGCGCAATGTGTTTTCATCAATTTTATTATTGACGATGTCCTTTTGCAGCTGCTCCATGTCTTTCGCAATTTGCTTCATTTCATTGCCTTGACCACTGCCGTCTTGGTTCAGTTCAGAGGCCTTTTCTTCCATCATTTTGCGTATTGCTGCTTGCTTCGCCGCCATTTCTGCAAGCTGCTTACTCATTTGTCCTTGTCCACCTTTGTTGTCGCCCTTATTCTGTCCTTTCTTTTTCATTTCCTCAAGCTGTTTTGAAAGGGCTTCTTGCATTTTTTTAATATCTCCAGCGCTTGGTTTTGGTTTGCTGCCGCTGCCTCCTGGCTTTTCACAATTGCCTTGACCTGGCTTGCTCTGCGATTGTTGCTGCTGCATTTGCTTCAATGCTTCGTCGAGCATTAGCGCCAAATTATTAAATGATGTCATTGCATATTGCTGAGCTGTAGTAATCTCAGGCGTACGCTTATCTGGAACGCCTTCCAAGGCGGTTTGCATATTGTCGTTGATCTGATTGATCTCACGATTCACAGCCGCCGAAATTTGAGGTACGCGCTTACTCAAGGCAAACAATGAGTCTTCAACCATCTTCGCGTCATCTTTCAGCTTGCGCTGTATCTGGCCCAGCTTGATGTATTGTGGATCGCGCATATCCGTTTTCTTAAAGCGATTCATCAAAGCTTCCTGATCAAAACTGAGCGTAATGATGTTCTCCAGCAAAGCTCGCAAAGCATCCATGTCTTCCTGCTGTTGTTCCTGTTCTGCTCCCTGCATGGCCATTTCCATTTGCTGTTGCATTTGCTTCATCTTATCTGCAGCAGACTTTTGTGATTTACTCGCTCCACTCTTCTTGTTTTTTTGAAGCTGATCAGAGCTTTCTTTCTGATCCTTCTGTATTTCTTGCTCTTGCTGCTCGGTATCAGGCATTGGGTTTGGACTTTCCAGTTCTTGGTTCTTTTTCTCCAAATCTTCCATGTCCTTTTTCACGTCCTCAAACTCTTTATTGAGCTCATCTTGCTTCTCCTTCAACTCCTCTGAATTCGCATCTTTTTGTTCACTTTCCTTGCTCAGCTCCTCTTGCTTCTCTGCAAGTTTTTCCAGCTTCTCCAAAGTTTGTTCGAACTTCTGCTCAAACTCTAATTGCTTAAACTGTTCCAAGGCACGATCAAGCTCTTTCTCCATGTCTTCAGCATTCATCTGCATCTTGTCGAGCTCTTTTTGTATTTCGTTTTTGTCCAGCTCTTCCATCATTTTACGAATCTCTTCCATCAGCTTTTCTAACTCTGGATTCATAATTTCATCCATCAATTTTTCAAGCTGTTGCTGCTTTTCCAACAAGTTTTCCTGCTGCTGAAATTCGTTTTGCTGATTGTTCTTTTCTTTATTTTCTTTTTGAATATCCTGAATTTGTTTCTGCAATTCTTGTTGTCTTTTCAGAATATCCTCCATCTTTTTCTTATCCTGCCAAGTCATTTCTTTTTTCTCCAAAAGTTGACGTTGCAAGTCCTCCAGTTCCTTCTCTAATTTTTTCGAGTCTTTCAGGCTCTCTTCCAATTTTGACTTGATGTCTTCATTCTTTTGCTCCACCATTGCCTGAAGCTCATCCTCTGACGGAAGCTTGTATTCCAGCGTGGCGCTTCTCGTTGACTTACTTCCATTGACCCCGTCATTATCCCAAACTTCAAAATAATAATTCAGCACATTTCCTGGCTGCACATTGAGTTCGTCCAAATTCCACGTGAAAAAGAAGTTGTCGGTACTCATCTGATTTGACACTCCAATTTCTTTTACCACCCATGAAGCGCTTTCGTCGCCATCCGATTTTCTCAACTGATAATTGAAAGTGAGCTTTTTAAAGCCATAGTCATCCTTCACATCACCTGTAAAGTAGAGCTGTTTGAGCGACATGCTATCGCGCTCTTCATTTACGTTGATATTGGGATAAAGGTCTGGAACCACTTGTATTCTGTACAATACACTGTCTGCACCGCTTATGTATTGATTCGCGGCGTGCACTACATATTCGGTATTGGCTAAGGCTGTTTTCGAAAATTTAAAGAGATCATTGCTGTTGTTCAAAACATAGGTGCTGTCGCCATATCGAATGCTTAGCACTTCCGTATTTTTCGTGTTAAAATCCCAGTTGATGCGTGTTCCAACGGGTACGGTTACATCTCCCGTGTTTCGTATCGTTTCATTGATTTTTTTCGTGTAGGCCGGATAGTTCAGTGCTAACGCAAAATCCACAAGAGCTGGCACGGGGAAAACTTCGAGCTCATACATGTCGCTGTAGAACCCTGATGCATAAAAGTTAAATGCCATGGTTTCTTTCACATTTCTAAGGGTGTATGAAAAATGAAAAGCATCCTTTCTTTCCAAAAGATATTGCTGGTCGTTTAATACCAAATAAACCTTTTCGGGAATTTCCTTACCCTTCAATGTAATATTAATCGTGAAGTCCTGATTCTGCGCGGCCTTTAGCTCTTCGTTGTCAACAGAAATCTTAAACGGAGCCTCTTCTACTATGAGTTGTCCGTGTTTGATCAATCGTTCCGTTGGTTTCGTCAGAATGCTCGGCGCAGCGAAAAGAATAATCAGAAAAACCGCAACTGGAGGTATCGCAAATTTCAAATACTTTCTATTCTCCTTAAAGTCAATGGCACTCGAAAACGGCACCGGGCGCAATTGCTTTATCTTCTGCTCAATACCTGCATAAAGCAATGAATTGTCTTGATCTTTATCTGCAAGCGCTTTTAGTTGAAGCGTGTTTAGCAATTTATCCTGAACCTGTGGAAAGTGCTTTCCGATAATCTCTGCGGCTTGGTTGTGTGAGATCACCTTACCAAGTCGGAAGATTTTGAATAAAGGAATCACAATGTTTCGAACGATAATAGCGAGTGCTGATAACACAAATGCGTAAAAGAGAATCGTTCTCATTAAAATGGAAAACCTCCCAAAATACTCAAGCAGCGTTACCAACAAGTAAGCTCCCATAATCAGCGCCACGCAATAGATTGCGCCACGAAGCATCTTGTTTTTGTAATACTTTCTGGTGAATTGATCCAGCTTACCTAATAACTCATCGTATCCGTTTACGCGCATAATTCCTCCCAACGACTTTAGACTAGTCGATATTCAAAAGTAAATAAAACAAAATCAGTTACAACACTTTGAACTAGAAGTTCATCAAGTAATTAGAAAAACTTAAGAGATTCTTCTCATCAAAGCTTTTACCCATTACCTGAATGCCGAACGGCAAGCCAGACTTTTTAGTTCCCAAAGGCAGTGATATTGCTGGAATTCCTACAAGATTCGCCTGTACAGTGAATATATCTTCAAGGTACATGGCGATAGGATCTTTGGTGTTTTCTCCCAACTTGAAAGCCTCGTTGGTCGATGTTGGCAATAAAATAAAGTCGTATTGCTCAAGAACTTGAGCTGTTTTGTCTCTGAGCAATCTTCTTACTTGCTGCGCTCTGCCATAGTAAGCGTCATAGTATCCAGAACTCAAAACGAACGTGCCGAGCATAATGCGGCGCTTTACTTCTTTTCCAAATCCTTCGCTACGGCTCTTTTTATAGGTGTTGTCAATTCCTTTCGCCTCTTTACTTCTGTATCCAAAGTGAATACCGTCGTAACGCGCCAAATTGGAGCTCGCCTCTGCTGTGGTCAACACATAGTATGCTGGCACGAGGTATTTGAGATAAGGAAAATCAACAGCCTCTACCGTGTGGCCTTCATCTTTGAGTTTTTGAATTACCTCAACGATGCGTTGTTTTACTTCTTCATTGAGGCCTGGGCTTTCGATGCATTCCTTAAAGAACGCAATTTTTCTTTTGGAAGTGTTGTTCTCAAATGAAGCGTACTGGTCTACTTTTTTCGCAGAAGCTGTGCTGTCGAAATCATCTGCTCCGGCCATTATTTCGAGAAGCAGGGCAGCATCATAGACGCTTCTGGTCATGGGGCCAATTTGGTCGAAACTCGAAGCATAAGCGAGCAGGCCGTGGCGAGAAATTCTGCCGTATGTAGGTTTCAATCCTACGATGCCCGTTAGCGAAGCTGGTTGACGAATCGAACCTCCCGTGTCGCTTCCAAGGGCCGCAAGGCACAAGTCTGCCGCCACTGCGGCTGCAGAACCTCCTGAAGATCCGCCAGGAACGCGTGCCTCATCGAGTGGATTCAATACTGCGCCGTAAGCGCTATTTTCGTTGGACGAGCCCATCGCAAATTCATCGCAGTTTACACGGCCGATAAAAATTGCGTCTTCCGCCAACAACCGCTCAACAACGGTGCTATTGAAAAGAGACGTAAATCCTTCAAGAATTTTCGATGAACCAGAAACTTTATGTCCCTCGTAACAAATATTGTCCTTGAGAGCAATCACCATTCCCGCGAGGCGACCAGCGGTACCGGCATTAAATTTTTCTTGAATTTTCGCAGCGCGATTTTGCGCTTCTTCACCCCAAACTTCCAGAAATGCGTTGAGGTGTTTTTTTTCATCAATATTTTTTAGGTAATAGTTTACCAAGTCAGGAATGGTGCACACTCCCTGGCGAAGATCATTTTGAACCTCGGTTATTGATGTGTATTTTCTCACAAAAAAACTCTTAATTAGTTGGCGTTATCGCCTTCTTTCGTCTCGCCCTTACTAGCGTCTTTAAATTCTTTGATTCCCTTTCCAAGACCTCTGAACAACTCTGGAATCTTTTTTCCCCCGAATAAAAGAAGGATAATACCTAGGATGAGAAGTATTTCAGTAACTCCGAACTTACCCATTTTGATTTGTTTTTATGATAACATTGAGATAATTCGGCAAAGATATATGAGAATGGGCTTTCGTTGGACTAAACGAAATGAGATTCTTTGTTAAACAGGGGGGAAATAAAAAAGCCTCACTGTTCGTGAGGCTTTTTGGAGGTCCCGAGCGGATTCGAACCGCTGTACGAGGTTTTGCAGACCTCTGCCTAGCCGCTCGGCCACAGGACCACATTTTTGAGGCTGCAAATATAACCGATTTGTATTGCCAACAAAGAATAAACACAAATCGTTTTTAATAAAAATGAAATTTCTTCGTTACGCATGCAGGTCAAAATGATAATTTTGCCCATGCAAGGAAATTAAAACCAATTCATTATGAGCAACAAAGTATATATCGGAATTATCGCTGTACTTGCGGTATTGTGCATTTATCTGGGTATTCAGGTAAAAAACGTAAATGAAAAAATCGTTTACATCGACCGTGAAAAGAACACCATCATGGACGAGCGCGATGTGTTGGCTGTAGAGCTTGAACAAATGCGCATGGGCTATGACACGCTTCAAACGGATAATGCCGAAATGGCTTCGAAGATTGCAGAACAGCAATCTCAAATTGAAAGCCTTATCAAAAAAGCTAAAAACAAAGACTACGATATTTCAAAGCTCAAGGCTGAAGCCGAAACTTTGAGATCCATCATGAAAGGATATATTCACCAGATCGATTCTTTACAACAAGCCAACGACAGATTGTTTGCTGAGAAAGAAGCTGAAGCAAGTCGTGCCAATCAAGCCGAGGAGCGCAGCAAATCTCTTGAAGGCGATTTGAATGTGACCAAAGAAATGGTAAGCAAGGGCTCTGTGCTCTCTACCGGTGAATATGCAAATACTGGTATCAACCTTCGCAATAGCGGAAAGCAGACAGAAACTGACCGTGCGAGCCGCGCAGAGATGATCAAATCTTGCTTCACTGTGCGTAAAAATGCCATTGTAAAGCCTGGAACAAAGCGTATTTATTTACGCATCGTTGGTCCAGATGGCAAGGTACTTCCTGGTGCAAACGCAGGATCCATTACAGTTGATGGAAAAGAAGAGGTAGCAAGTGTTTCCCGTGAAATCGACTACCAAAATCAAGACACCGATGTCTGCGTGTTTTACGAAGCCAAAGGCGAGTTGAAAAAAGGTAATTACAAAATCTTCACCTACGAATCAAACAACCTTATTGGTCAAAGCGATTTGACTTTGAAATAGTCTGTGTTGAGAGAAAGATACAAGGCCATTTTGCTTTTGCAAAGTGGCTTTTTTTATTTCTTTACCAGAGGGAAATAGCATCCAAATGCCCAGCTTCGCTCAAAGAAATCAATCTTCTGAGAAGCTCTACTGTCCAAGTGATCTTGAAGCATAATGTCCGTCAAGTTGGTCTTGCCAAGCTGCATGTTTCCTTGAATAAAAAAATGCTTGAAGAACTCGAATCTCATGCCCATTGCTAAGCTATAACCGTAGCCCGCCACATGAGGCTTGTTTCGATAGTGCACGCCGAAAAATGTAAAGTCTGTCCACGGGAGCATAAATCCAACGCTTGCTGCGCCATTCGCTGCAAGGGTGTGCTTTCCATTCTTGCTCATCCAAAGCGGCAATCTTTGTTCAATTGCAAATCGCACAAAATTGAACCCATCGCTATGATGCAAATCAATAAAGTTTGGAGTAATCACAACCCATTCGTCGTTGAATGTTCCGACCATGTTTCCACCGGGATTGAAGCGCTCGTCGACGTATCCAGACATTTTTACTCTTTGCGTGGTGATTACATGATATTTCATGTGATCCCAGCCGAGCGAAAGTGCGGTATTCTTTTTTACGTAATAGCCGAGACGAAAATTAAATTGTGGAATGGTGAGCTTTGTAGGATCAAAATAAACTGATGGTTTGAAAGTCTCAGGCATATCCTCTGCGTCCACTTCGTAAAGTGTAAAGTCAAAACCATCACCCTTGAAATGGATGTCCGACTCATCATAAAACGCTCGATTGTAGCCCCATGTAAAAAACATTTGTCCTTCCCTATTTCCCAATAAATCCAATGGTGATTTGCGTTCTTCATTCTGACATATTCCCAGCATAGGAACGAATAAGAATGCATAAGATATGATTTTCAGTATGCGTTCTTTTGCTTCAAATCTTTTGAGATGCATAATAAAACAGAAAACAAAATTAAAGGAGCCAAAGGTGAGGATGAAGCGGTAGATTTTCTTGTCAAAAAAGGCTACAAAATATTGGAGCGAAATTGGGTGCCAGGCAAACTCGAAATAGACATCATTGCCACAAGTGGAAAGTATGTCATTTTCATAGAGGTCAAAACACGCCACAGCAATGCTTTTGCTGAACCGTGGGAAGCGGTAAATAGAAAAAAACAGCAACATATACTGCGAGCGGCCCACTACTACATCCGCAAAATGACCAATCAAATGGAGCCGAGATTTGATATAATATCTATAATTAATTTTCCAAACAAAGAGTTGAAGATCGATAACTTTGAAGATACTTTTTGGCCGCTGGCATAATACCAGGACCTTTGCGCCGAAATTC
>CANGVZ010000021.1 GCA_947457285.1 Flavobacteriales bacterium
ACAATTGCGCATCGGAAGGCGATCCTTCGATGATGCTTCTCGATGCATCAACACAGAAGATTAATTCTATCGCTTTTTCCACTGTGGAGAGCAACATCATTACTCAACATTATGTAAACATCATCGTTCGAACAGAGGATGTGTCTAGCGTTACGTTAGATGGAAGTGTTTTGAATTCTTCGTTATTTCAACCTTTCATGGGAAGTGCTTCTCACCGATGGGCTGCTGTTTTGTTGTCACAAGGCTCTCATCATCTTAGCGCTCCTCAAGGTGTAAATGCATACATCTATGGTGTTGGTCCTGCTGAGTCATACGCCTACTCCGTAGGCTCCTCAAATGTGGATGAAGAGGTAAACTATGAAGGTGTTTTTTGTACAAATAACGCTGTTACAATTAACGTAAGCAGTGACTATATCAGTCCTGTATGGTACAACGCCAACGACTTGACAACGCCGGTGCATAATGGTTTCACGCTTCAACTCAATGCTCCGATTCAAACAACCTTGTATCAAGTAAACGCTTTTGAAGCTGCGAGCAATTGCCCTGTTGAATTGTTTTATACCGTTGAGTCACTTATTCCACCAACGTTTACAGTAGAGCCTGGTAATAGCACCATTTGCTCATTTCAAGATGTTCAGTTTAATATTATTCCAGAATCGACGACTGCGACCTACAATTATCTGTGGTCACCAAATGCAGGTTTAAGCGATCCAACAATTCCCAATCCAGTAGCATCACCCTACAATACTACCACATACTATGTTACCGTAAGTACGCTCACGGGCTGCGCTTCTTCTACACAAAGCGTTACAATTACGGTCTTGGATGGTACTGTATCTAGATTGAATGTAGCGGCCGATGATCACAATATCTGCGAAGGAAGTACAACACAACTTCATGCGATTGCTCAGGAAGTCGTCTGGTCGGATAATTTTGACCCGAGTGTTTCTTGGGGCGATTGGCACCAAATATTGAGCGGTACTTCGAGCACAATTTGCGGAGCCGCGTCGGGTGCCGCATTGTATTTTAATGGTGGTGGAGAACGCAGCGCAACCACCAAAGCTGTCAACGTAGTAAATGGTGGAACAATTTATTTTTCTTTGAAAATTGCCAATGGCACTGCGCCATGCGATAATGCAGATCCAGGTGATGATGTCGTTTTGAGATATTCTTTTGACGGAGTTAATTTTCCGGTATCCAATACCATCGCACAATTTAATGAGTCACTTTATCCAGATTTTACAAATTTAGAAATTGAAATACCCGTCGCAGCCCAATCTACAGCCACTTATTTCAAATGGATGCAAGTGGGAGCGTGGACGAATAATCAAGACAATTGGGTGCTAGATGAAATGTATATTGGAGCAAATAATACAGCGACACTCAATTATTCTTGGACTCCTTCTTCAAGCCTTGATGTAGTCAATATTAGCAGTCCATTCGCTACTCCAACACACACCACAACTTATCAAGTGGATGTGACAGATCAAGTCACTGGTTGTATTTACTCAGATACCGTTACAGTTTTTGTAGACGGTATATTCGACGTATCTGTTGTGTCTCCATTAGTGAAATGCTCGGCAGGGGTTGTCACATTGGAGGCTACTCCGAGTGTTGTTGGTAGTTACAACTATTCCTGGACGGCTTCTGACGGCAGTATCACTGATTTGCAGCAACAATCTCCAGTGGTAAATCCACAAAGTGACGTCACATTTACTGTGACACTCACAGCGGCGTCGGGCTGCACACAGCAAGCAGAGCTCGAGGTGTTAGTTTCTACAGTTCAAGATGTACAACTTACAAGCAGCGATGACGAATTGTGTGAAGGTGAAAGTGCTAGTCTCACAGCGGATGTCAATGCTTCCAACAACAATTATTCAATAGAATGGATTTCGATGGAAAGCTATAACGCCACAGGAAATCCCTCGAATATTGACGCAATACCAAGTCAGACAGCCTGGTACGAAGTAGTTGTAGAAGATGATAATACGGGTTGTTTAAAGGCCGATAGTTTGGAAATAGTAGTGAGCAGCATTGGCGAGATTGTTTTGCCTCAATCCGAAATTTCCGAGTGTGTGTTACAAAACTATGCTCTTAATGCGAGTATTACTGGCACAGATCAAGTAAACTGGCAATGGTCGCCTGCTTCGTGGGTTACCAATCCGAATACGGCGAGCACGACCTTGAGCTCTAACATCAACGGCTCACTTACCGTGACTGTCACAAATAATTTTGGATGTACAAAGTCGGAAGTGCTCACTCTTGAAACACAAGTGCCGGATTTGAATCTGGGACCAGATCAAACCTTGTGTGAGGGTCAGTCTACTACTTTATTTACAGGACAGCCTGTAGAGTTTAACTTTCTATGGAATACAGGAGCGACTTCACCAGCTTTAGTCGTTACTGAGTCTGGAACCTACAGTGTAGAAGTATCTGCCACCAATGGTTGTGAATATGGTGACGAGGTAGTTGTCACATTCCAACCCATGCCAACGGTGGATTTAGGCCTAGATCGTTCATTCTGCGAAGGAGAGTCGGAGGAGATTGTTGCAGGGACGAATGATAATTATGTTTATGAATGGTCTAATGGAGCGGACACTCCGAGCATCGTTGTGAGCGAAGGAGGTGTTTATTCTGTTAGCGTGAGTCAAGGGCTATGCACGGCAACGGATCAAGTATTGGTGTTCATGAATCCCTCACCAGAGGACCCTTTCAATCCTTATCAGGTCGAAGTATGTTTTCAAATTCCTCCCTATGCGGTTGAATTGGATGCAGAGAATGAGGGCTCGATTTATACATGGGAGCAAGGAGGTAGTAATCAAACTTTGCTAGCTGCAGAGCCAGGTCTATACACTGTGCATATCACATCCGAGTTCGGCTGCGAGGCAAGTTATTCTACATTCGTTGAAGAGCGTTGCCCTGGATATATCTATGTTCCGAATGCATTTACACCAGACAATGATGGAATGAACGACGTTTGGGTGATTGAAGGAGTGAATATTCGTACCTTCAAATTGGAGTTGTGGAATCGCTGGGGCGAGCAAATTTTTACCAGTGACTCACTACGTAAGCCTTGGCTAGGTCAGCGCAAGGATGGCGACGAATATGTTGAACCAGGTGTGTACGTTTATAAGATAGTTTACACCATCGACGACCCTTCTCAGACGATCAGTCCTGAATATGAGATAATGGGAAATGTAACGCTTATTCGTTGATTTCGATAAAGCGCTTCACATCGCGGATAAGACCGAATACAACCAATGTATCTGTTTCGTAAATCACAGTTTCTGACTTGGGAACTCCAATGATGTGTTCTTCTAGTTCAACTTCACCATCTTGATTTTCTTTCATCTCATAAGCTCTTTTCAGCGTAATGAGAGTAAGTCCATATTTATCGCGCAATCCAATATCTTCAAGAGTGCGATTGGCAACACCTTTTGGGCATTTTATTTCTGCAATTTCATATTCATCTGGAAGGCGCAAGAAGGCTGTGATGCTAGGATTCAGCAGACGCTCGGCAACGATGGTGGCTACTTCGCTTTCAGGTGAAAGAATTTCCTCCACACCGATTTTTTCCAAGATTCTTTTTTGCGTTTCACCGCTTGCACGAGCGATTACGCGGGGAATGCCCATATCGATAAGATTGATTGCAGTGAGAACAGTAGCTTCAAAGTTTTCTCCAATAGCAATAATCACTGCTTTCATTTCATGAATGCGATTGGCTTCGAGCACTTTTTTATCAGTGCTGTCCAGCGCAATGGCTAGTGAAACGGTGTCTTTGATGTCTTCGATTTTTTCTTCGTCCATATCGAAGGCATAGACTTCGGCGCCTTGCGCAGCAAGGCGTTGACAGATTTCACGACCGTATCGGCCCGCGCCGATTACCGCATATTTTTTAGGCATAACATTCCTTTTCTAATACAAATATATACTAAGCGCAGCGTCAGGACTGTGAACTCAGTCCCAGAAAAGAGAAACGGGATATTTGTGAAACCAGCTATCTCCTGAAATAACAGTCAAACCTTCGGATATGCCTTGAGATATTATTAACCTATCAAAAGGGTCCTGGTGGTGAGCATCCAATTTAGATAGTGCCGATAAATGCTGAATTTCTATTGGCAAAAGAATAATTTGATTTCTCTCTAAAAAATCGTAAATATCCTCAATGGGAATAGAGACTTCTAGCTTTTTCAGTTGTATTTTAATAGTCATTTCCCAAAGACTTGCTACGCTTAGATAACAATCTTGGTTTATGTCTTTGATAATTTTTCGAGATGGTTTTGGTAGTTTTTTGTCTCCTCCTAAAAACCAAAGAAAAGCATGAGTATCGAGAAGAAATCCCATAAATTAACCTTCAAATTCTTGAATAGGGTCATTGAAATCATCGGATAAAGTAACCTTGCCTTTCGCAAATCCAAACTCTCTTTCAGACAATTGCTTCTTTCTGTTTTTCTTCTTTTTTTCAAATGAAGCAATTACTTGAGCTACCTCGATTTTGAGTTCTTTAGGTAGTAAGTTGAAATTGATATTTTCATTTGACCAATGCATAAAGCGAAGATAAGAAAATATATTTATAAAATCAACTTTTACCTGCCTTCAAGAAGCGTGGTGAGAACCTCTCCAAACAAGAAGACATCTTCAAACGAATTGTAAAGCGGGACGGGGGCGAGGCGAATCACATTAGGCTCTCTCCAATCCACGATGACACCATGGGCTGCCAGATCACGCACCAGTTGTTTGGAGGCGCCAGGAACAACAATGCTCAATTGACATCCGCGCTGAGAAGGATCGCTCGGCGTGAGGATGTGCAGTGCGACATTTGTTTGTGCTGCTACCTGTTGCACCACGAATTCAAGATATCCTGTCAGCTGAATAGCCTTTTCGCGCAAGGCTTTCATTCCTACTTTATCAAAAATCTCCAAAGACGCCATGTGCGCAGCCATGCTCAGAACGGGCGCGTTGCTCAGCTGCCAAGCTTCTGCACTTTCAATTGGATCAAACCCCGGCTGCATCTGAAAACGAGTCGATTTGTTGTGTCCCCACCAACCAGCGAGGCGCAACAGATTTTTATCTGCATGATGTCTTTCATGCACAAATGCCCCTGCCACAGCACCCGGGCCGCTATTGAGATATTTGTAGCTACACCAGCAAGCGAAATCTGCACCGTCGTCATGAAGGTTCATAGGCACATTCCCCGCGGCGTGCGCCAAATCAAATCCTGCCTTTGCACCTACAGCATGGGCTGCGGCAGTTATCTCTTTGATATTAAAAAATTGACCGGTGAAATAATTTACAGCACCAAAACAAACCAATGCCAACTCATCGCCTAGCTCATTAATTTTAGAAATGATATCTTCCGTTCTTAATGTCACCTCGCCTGCGCGGGGCTGCATTTCTACCAACACTTCGCCCGGCTCAAAACCATGAAGTTTTGCCTGCGATTCAAACGTATAGTGATCACTCGGAAATGGCTTTGTTTCGAAAAGAATCTTTTTTCGCTTTCCAGTCGGCTTGTAAAATGAAATCATCAACAAATGAAGATTCACGGTAAGTTGATTCATTACCACCACTTCACTTTCTTTTGCGCCTACGATTCTTGCACTGGGGGCCGCAAACATTTCATGATAACTATACCAAGGTCTACGCGCCTCAAAATGACCTTCTACGCCGTATTTCGCCCAATCTTCCAACTCCTGAAGCACTGAATCTTTGGTGCTCTTGGGTTGTAATCCCAAAGAGTTTCCGGTGAAATAGAGCATATTTTTTCCTTGATGTTGAGGAAAATGAAACTGCTCGCGCCATGCGGCCAGTGGGTCATGCTGGTCTTGTTTTTTTGCAAAAGAAAGATGGTATTCGTAGGTCATAAGACATCAAATTGTGCCGCGAATATACCACGATTGACAAAAGAATGAGAATTGTGGAGGAGGTGAGCAAGTATATTTGTCGCAAATTATACAGACGTGAAAAGAACAGTTTCAGAATCATTATTTGAGAAAGCGAAAACATTGTTTCCAGGTGGCGTAAATTCGCCCGTGCGTGCATTTAAATCAGTGGGTGGAAGCCCTATATTTTTTGAGCGTGGTCAGGGAGCTTATGTTTGGGATGAGGATGGGAATAAATTTCTTGATTTTTGCTGTTCATGGGGTCCGCTCATTCTTGGTCATGCCCATCCAGACGTAGTTGATGCAGTGCAAACACAAGTGGCCAAGGGAAGCAGTTTTGGCGCACCTACACGAATGGAAAATGAATTAGCGGATTTGATTTTATCCAATCATCCTTATGTAGAAAAAATTCGATTTGTAAGCAGTGGTACGGAAGCGGCGATGAGCGCGATTCGTCTTGCCCGCGGATATACTGGTCGCGACAAGATCATCAAATTTGAAGGCTGTTACCATGGTCACGTTGATAGTCTTTTGGTAAAAGCGGGTAGTGGTTTGGCTACGCTTGGAACGAGCAGCAGTGCCGGTATTCCGCAAGCGTATGTCAACGAAACTATCGTACTTCCACTCAACGATAAGGCTGCAGTAGAAGAGGCTATTAAAGTTTACAAGGATCAAATAGCAGTGGTTGCAATAGAGCCCATTCCTGCAAATAACGGGCTTCTCCTGCAAGAGGGGGACTTCTTGAGATTCCTGCGAGAAGTATGTACAAGAGAAAAAATTGTATTGCTATTTGATGAAGTAATTTCTGGTTTCCGTGTTGGATTTACAGGTGCTTCAGGATACTATGACATCAAGCCAGATGTAATTGCTTTTGGTAAAATTATCGGTGGTGGAATGCCAGTTGGTGCCTACGCCAGTAGCGCAGAAATTATGAGTAAGGTAGCGCCGGACGGCCCCGTTTATCAAGCGGGAACGCTTTCAGGAAACCCAGTTGCGATGGCTGCTGGAATAGCGCAATTAAAGCAGTGCTTGCAACCTGGATTCTATGAGTCGTTGAAAGCCAAAACCGAACGTTTAGTCGGTTCTATCGTTGCTCATGCTCAATCAAAGGGTTATAAATTCAATATGTTCAATGTGGGGTCAATTTTCTGGGTGTCATTTTCAGAAAAAAAATCTGTTCGTAGAATGGACGAGATCGATGAAAATGGCATGAAGAAATTCGCACCTCTCCACCTTGCTCTACTGGAGCGTGGCGTTTATCTGGGGCCGAGTGGTTATGAGGTAGGTTTCGTTTCGGCTGCACATACAGATGCTGATATCGATTTTGCGATCAAAGCTTTCTGCGATTCGTTGGATGAATTGTCGTGGTAGTTTTTTAAAAAAGAAGTTTGTTTAGTCCAAAATACGTTAAGCCATAAACGATAAATCCGACGTCTGTAAGCCAAGTTGCACGCGCATAGCTGAATGTTTTTATTTTTTTGAATAAAAATAAAGTATAGATACTCGCCGTGAAATAAGCCATACTTGCTGAGGTGTTTTCGCCGAATAAAATGAAACCCATGAAAGACGCAACGAGTGCGATCCAAATAGCAGAATAGAATTTTTTTTCTGAAAATATTTTTGGCAAAGTGCTTTCCTGATTCTTAATGAAAATCACGTCTCTGTAGTCATACAGGAGGGATAGAGAAAATGTGAGAAAAAAGATTTGAAGGAAAATTTCAAATACCGAATGATCGTTCGGTAAGAAGAACAAACTATTGTCGAATGCAACACCTACTGTCATAAGCGACCAGCAAAGAGCAATCGAAAGCGGTTTTAATAGGGGGTGGTTGCGAAGTGCCCATTTAGAAGGAATAACATATAGCGTCAATATTATTCCTGCTATGATCACTGTTGTGATCTGTTCCTTACTCAAGGCCATTCCCGCACCAAAGGCTATGATCATCAATAGCAGCGAGATAATAGACAACGAAACTAGCGCTTTTGAAGATGCGAGATTGCGACGTAAAAAGATATAGATTGAGGCTGTAGAAAAGAAAGTAAATGGGATCGCGCTGTTAGGCTCAGTTAATGCAGATAAGAATGCGGCGCAGAGACCTAGAAACAATGAATGAATGAAGATTTGTCTTCGCGTCATCATCGTGTTACAAAGTACAACGTAACACCTACCGCACTGCCCAAGAATCCAGACCAGAGTGAGGTGATGAGTTTTTTAGTGCGCGCAGGAGGCTCATATCCATCTGCATAGATATCGTTGTATTTGTAATTGATGTTGGTCATCGTGTGTTCACGAATTTTGACTTTCCCAATGAATTGTGTGAGCGTGTATATGATTGGCGGGCCAACTGCAGTAAAGTAGCCGTCTTGTCCAATGAATCCGATGACTGCGCACGATACAAAACCAATGGCTGCAATATGTCTCGCTTTAAAGTTACTGCGTGCATCATTTTGCCCGGCAAGCAAAGCACGCATTTGTGTAGCGTCATAAATGTTGTCTGAAAATAGTGTGTCCATTTCATAGATAATTACTTCTGGACTTCCTGCTTTTGTATAGCTAAAAACTTCACCGCGATTGGCGGTGAGCAACTTCACTTTTCCATTACGTTTGGTGTATTCGTAGGTAATGACGAATCCTGAATCGCTTACCAGACGGCAATTACGTTCTTGGCCATTCATCAAAAGAATTTTGTCCTGTGCGAAAAGCGGAGCCAAAAAAAGAAATGCGATGATTGCGAATAAGTACTTCATATTAGGCTCAAACCTAATCAAAAAAAATTAACGCACGGGGCGAGCTAAGGATGCAACAGAGATTTTACATTCAAAATGTTGATGTACCGCATTCACGCAAGCCTCGATGGTAGCGCCTGTTGTGATTACATCGTCAACAAGAAGGCAATGAGAAGTTTTATTGAAAATTTCACGATCAAGAGAGAAGATGTCGTTCACATTTTGCCAACGTTCCCAACGGGAGCGCCGCGTTTGAGATGCGGTATGAACATTTCTTTTGAGGGCGTGTGCGCGCCATTTTACGCGCATAGTGTCGCTCATTCCCATGGCTATCATGGCGCTTTGATTGTAGCCGCGCTCTAGTTCCTTGAGAGGGTGGAGAGGCACCGGCACGATAAGATCTATGTTTTTCCATTCTGGCGCTCGAGAGAGTTCGGCACCGAATAGTTTTCCTAGTTGCACGCCCACGGCTTTATTTCCGTCGTATTTGAGTTCGTGAATCAGTCTGTGCGCCATGCCTTTGCGGCTCATGCGTAAAAACGCCGTGGCCATTTCTACGTTCGCTTTTCCCCAAAATAATTTTTCAATTGCATTTTCTCTTTCATGATGCATGCGAGCGCGCGGCAGCGCCAACAAGCAGTGCACGCACAATGCTTTTTCGGTGAAATAAAGCGGCTTCTCACAACCGGCACAATAGCGAGGAAATGAGAGATGGAAAAAATCTTTGACGTATGGATTCATACTTCAAAGACAATAAAAACCGAATGAATATTCTATTCTTAGTTATGCGTATTTCGCATTTTGTTGACAGCGGCAGTTGTCGAAAAGCCTGCCACAAGCGGAATAGAAGCGACATAACCTCCGTATGACTTTACTTCTTTAGAGCCAACCATGTATGTTTTTTTTGCAGCGTCTGTTTCATTTGGATCATAGTCGCCACCTTTTACGAGTACATCAGGTTTAATCGCAATGATAAGTTCGAGAGGAGTTGGTTCGCTGAAAATAATCGTTGCATCCGCTGCTCGAAGCGCCGCAACAACCGCTGCACGTGCGTTTTCGGGATGAATGGGGCGTTCGGGTCCTTTATTGAGCGACCGCACTGATGCGTCATCGTTGATGCCAACTACAAGTCGCTCCCCTAATTTTTTAGCTGCTTCCAAATATGTGACGTGTCCTACATGAAGGATATCAAAAACACCATTGGTGAAAACAACGCGTTCACCGTTGGCTTTCCATTGTGCCACTTGATTTTTTAAATCTTCTATGGAATCAAACACTCTCGACATGTGTGGGCTTTGGTTTGATTTTTTTAGTAGTCACAATAAAGAAACCTACACCACCTACGATAAATTCCACAATCGTTTTTGCAACCCATGAAATCCAAGCAAAGGTCAATCCCGCAGCTCCGCTATAACCCAAAACTTCAAATCCAATTTTAGACATATAGTGATATGCACCAATTCCGCCTTGGGTAGGGATTAACATACCAAATGCTCCTGCTACCATGAAGAACAATGTGTCTTGGATTTGCATGTTTTCAGTGATAGGAAGCGCATACATCATCGTTTGGCTCATCAACAACCAACACGCCCAAATGGCAAGTGAACTGAGGATAAAGGCTACTCTTCTTTTCAATTTGAAAATGGATTGAATTCCATTTCCAATTCCTATAAAGAAGGAAGCTACTTTTCCAATGAATGCGATGTGACTGAATTTTTTCAAAATGTAAACAAAGACTACAAGTCCAACGATTCCGACAATCGCGAGAATGAGCAGCAGAGAGCCTTTACCGCCATCTACTAGAGTCATCAACTCATTCACTTCATTTTTATGAACAAGTGTTGTGATAGCTACCACGAGTACTAAAATCATCATATCTACTACACGCTCTAATATGACGGTACCGAATAATTTATCGACTGGAATATGTTCTGCTCTGTTTAGAAGTCCGCATCTGGCAAGCTCTCCGGAGCGAGGTATAAGATCATTCATCAAATATCCGAACGCTACCGAATGAATATTCGTCCAAGTATCTGATCTATAACCCAGGGGTTCAAGAATAATATTCCACCTCCAGCCGCGAATGATCATTGCCACATAGCTGATAACCATCGAAACTATGATCCAAAACCAATTCGCCTGTTGAATGGATTCTACAATTTGTTTTGTATCGACATCTTTCGATGCGTACCATAAAAGCAGAAGCCCAATTGCTAGAAAAAACGTGTATTTAATAGCGTTTTTCATCTTTATTTGATGAGCTTGTTAGAAGCAGTATCTGGAAAAATAACCCAGGGTTTGAATGTTTTTGCTTCCTCAAACTCCATCGATGCGTATGAACATACGATTACGATATCACCAACTGCGACTTTTCTTGCTGCGGGGCCATTCAAACAAACTACGCCGCTTCCTTTTTCACCAGTGATGATATAGGTTTCGAAGCGCTCGCCATTGTTGCAGTTGAGCACTTGTACTTTTTCTCCTTCAATCATGTTGGCCGCTTCCATCAAAAGCGGGTCGAGGGTAATACTACCGATGTAATTTAGATCCGCTTCCGTTACTGTAACGCGATGGATCTTTGATTTCAAAACTTCTATTCGCATTGCGGCGCAAAGATAGAGTAATTAAAACCTTCAATCGCTATTCTGTTTTGTTGGAATCATCTTACCTTTCAAGTCCTAAAATGAGTATATGAAGTTAAATGAGCTTTTGGGAATACAACATCCCATCATCGTGGCGCCGATGTTTTTGGTGTCGAATGTAGCAATGGTGGTCGAGGCTTGTGAGAGCGGCGCCAGCGGCTCTTTTCCGGCTCTTAACTTTCGATCTGATGAAGAGCTCAGAAAGGCGATTCATGAAATTCAGTCAAAAACAAAGCATCCTTTTGGTGTGAATCTTATCGTGAATAAGAGCAATCCCAAGGCCGCTCAGCAGCTCAATACGCTCATTGAACTAAAGGTTCCATATATCATCACTTCGTTAGGCAGTCCGGAAGAGGTAATTAGAAGGGCAAAAGAGGTGGGCACTAAAGTTTTTTGTGACGTCACCAATCTTGAGTACGCACTTAAAGTACAAAAGCTCGGTGCCGATGGAGTGATCGCTGTGAACAATAGAGCAGGAGGGCATTGTGGACCAATTTCTCCAGAAGAATTGATTCCTCAATTGGTGAAAAATCTCTCGATTCCAGTTATTTCGGCTGGTGGCATAGCGCATAAAAAAGATGTTGACCATGTGCTATCGCTTGGAGCGGCTGGCGTGAGTGTTGGAACCATTTTTCTGGCATCAGCCGAGGCTCCATTGTCCGAGGATTATCGCAAGGCTTTGGTGGATTATGGAGAAAAAGATATCGTTCTTACCACCAAGATGTCGGGCTCTCATTTGACCGTAATCAACACGCCGTATGTGCAAAGTATTGGCACAAAGGCGACGTTTCTGGAGCGTTTGGCCAACAAGAATAAGTGGCTCAAGAAATATATCAAGATGATTATTTTTATCAAAGGCATGCGCACCATCGAAAAGTCGGCATTTAAAGCTACATATAAAACCGTATGGTGCGCTGGCCCGGCCATTGAACACATTCATAGCATTCGACCATTGAAGGAAATAATGAAAGACCTCACCGAGTAACCAAGTTACTGATGAGGTCTTTCTATGTTATAAAGCAAGAAAATCCTAGAGTGTTCCGCGCGATTCCTGTTCGCGTTCAATTGCTTCAAATAGCGCCTTGAAATTTCCTTTTCCAAAACTCTTCGCTCCTTTTCTTTGAATGATTTCAAAGAACATTGTAGGACGATCGAGCACTGGCTTCGTGAAGATCTGTAACAAATATCCTTCATCGTCGCGATCGATAAGAATGCCTAAATCACGCAGTGGTGCGAGGTCTTCATCTATTTTTCCTACGCGGTCGAGAACAGTGTCGTAATATGAATTGGGAACAGTAAGAAAATCAACACCTCTATTTTTTAGTGCTGTTACTGTTTCGATAATATTATCGGTAGCCACGGCGATATGCTGTACGCCTGCGCCGTTGTAGAAGTCAATGTATTCTTCGATTTGCGATTTCTTGCGGCCTTCGGCTGGTTCGTTGATAGGGAATTTGATACGACCGTTGCCGTTGCTCATCACCTTACTCATCAACGCGGTGTATTCAGTGCTGATGTCTTTGTCATCAAAAGAAACGAGTTGTGCAAAGCCCATCACTTTCGCATAAAATTCAACCCATTTATTCATTTCATTCCAACCGACATTTCCGACCATGTGATCGATAAATTTCAATCCAACATCAGTGGGTTTGAAAGATGGATTCCATGCACGATAGCCGGGCATGAATACGCCATTATAATTTTTTCTTTCTACAAAAACGTGAAGGGTTTCGCCGTAGGTATGTATTCCTGAAAGCACTACCTCTCCATCATTATCTTTTACTGTAGTAGGTTCCATGCAGCTAACACCGCCGCGAGCTGTAGTTTCCTTCCAGCTCTTTGTAGCGTCATCTACCCAGAGTGCTACCACTTTCACGCCATCTCCATGCTTGTTGATATGCGCGTTGATGGGGCCGTCGGCTGATAGGGGAGAGGTGAGTACCAGACGAATCTTGTCTTGTTGTAGCACATAGCTCACTGTGTCTTTGCTACCCGTTTCGAGGCCTTTGTATGCCAGTGGTTGGTAACCCCACGCAGCCATGTAGTAGTAAGCAGCTTGCTTTGCATTACCCACGTAAAGTTCAACGTGGTCTGTGCCGAGCAACGGGAGAAAATCTTCTGCCTGTGGTACTACTTTCTCGAGCTGTAGAGATGTATTATCGGTGATCATGTAATTATTTTTTTGTAGTGAAATTTATTTTTCTAGCCATGACGTGAGGTATACTGGATCAGAGAGATCTACTGCAAGTTGGGTTACTTTCAAAGGTCTAAAAGTATCAACCATTACAGCGAGCTCACCGGTTTCTTTTTGTCCAATGCTGCGTTCGGTGGCGCCGGGGTGTGGCCCGTGAGGAATACCTCCTGGGTGCAAAGAGATATAACCTTTATCCACGTGATTGCGGCTCATAAAATCGCCATCAACATAGTACAAAACTTCATCGGAGTCGATGTTGCTGTGATTGTATGGCGCCGGAATAGCTTG
>CANGVZ010000022.1 GCA_947457285.1 Flavobacteriales bacterium
GTAGAGGTCTTGAAAGTGAAACACATCATCGTCTGCGGTCACTACGGATGCGGAGGTGTTAAGGCGGCAATGGGGCACCACAGTTTTGGTATTATCAATAAATGGCTTCGAAACATCAAAGATGTTTACCGAATTCACCAAGCTGAATTGGATGCCATCGAAGATGAAGAAAAGCGGGCCGACCGACTTGTGGAGCTCAATGTTGTCGAACAAGTTTGGAACCTCGCCAAAACCACAATTGTGCAAAAAGCCTGGAAGGAAGAGCACCGACCTCATCTGCACGGCTGGGTCTACGGCTTGAACGATGGAATCATCAACCCAATATTCGAATTGGAAGCCGATACTCCCATCGATCCCATTTACCACTACGATAATCTCTAATTTTAAGAGGCTTTAACTAAAGCACTCAAAGTTTAGCATTGTGTGAAGGCATACAAGCGCATAACTTTGTAAAAAAGTTTGTATTAAAATGATGGCCCTTTATTTAATCGGTATTCTCTTCGCTGGTCTCGGCATGTATGTGCAATACCGTCTGAAATCTAAATTTGAAAAGTACAGTAAAACAAACCTTGGCAGTGCTCTGAGTGGGAAGGAAATCGCGGAAAAGATGCTCTCTGACCATGGCATTTATGATGTTAAAGTAATCAGTGTTGAAGGTACGCTCACAGACCATTACAATCCTGTAAATAAGACCGTAAATCTCAGCCGTGACGTTTATCATGGTCGCAACGCGGCCGCGGCTGCTGTATCTGCTCACGAAGTGGGGCACGCGGTGCAACATGCTACTGCTTATGCATGGCTCAACTTCAGAAGTGCCATCGTTCCGGTGGTAAGCGCTGCCAGCGGCATCATGCCTTGGTTGTTGATGGCTGCAATTCTCTTAATGTCCCGATTCCCAGGTCTTCTTTTGCTTGCAATCATCGCGCAAGCAGCTCTCACGCTTTTTACCATCGTTACCCTGCCTGTAGAGTTTGACGCGAGCCGTCGTGCCTTGGTTTGGATTAAAGACCGCAACATCGCCGTGGAAGCTGAATACGATCGAGCAAAAGATGCGCTCAAGTGGGCGGCCCTCACTTATGTGGTTGCCGCACTCGCTGCAATCGCTCAATTACTCTACCTCATTATGCTATATATGGGCGGAAGAAGAAGAGATTGATTTAACCAATAATTTACCTGATATCTTGAGGGCGAAGGTTTACCTTTGCCCTCTTTATTTTATGTCCTCTATGCCTCGTAACCAAAACGCTGCTCTAACTTTTATCTTCATAACGCTCCTCATTGATGTAATCGGTATTGGTATCATTATTCCTGTGTTGCCCAAATTAATCGTAGAGGTTGGTGGTGGCGGAATGAGTGACGCTGCTTTTATGGGAGGTCTCCTCATTTCTGCATTCAGTGTGATGCAGTTTATCTTCTCGCCATTCCTCGGAAATCTTAGTGACCACTACGGTCGCAGACCTATTCTTCTTATTTCGCTCTTTGGATTTGGCTTGGATTATATCCTCATGGCTTTTGCCCCCACTTTGGGCTGGCTCTTCGTTGGGCGCATCATTGCAGGCATCATGGGTGCCAGCTTCACCACTGCCAGCGCATACATCGCAGATGTTAGCCCTCCCGAAAAAAGAGCACAAAATTTCGGCCTCATCGGAGCCGCTTTTGGATTGGGTTTTATCATAGGCCCGTTTCTGGGCGGTTGGCTTGGTCAATACGGCACGCGAGTTCCATTTATTGGTGCCGCCATCCTCACTCTACTCAACTGGCTTTTCGGATTCTTTATTCTTCCCGAATCACTTCCTGAAGATAAAAGACGAAAATTTGATGTGGCAAAGGTGAACCCATTCAACGCTTTTTCGAGCATCGCCAAGTTCCCCGTAATCCTTGGTTTGGTAGCGAGTCTTATCGTAATTTATATCGCTTCACATGCCACCCAAAGCACATGGTCATTCTTCACCATTGAGCGCTTTCAGTGGAGTGAAAAAGAAGTCGGTTACTCCCTCGCTGTAGTGGGTATTTTGGTATCCATTGTTCAAGGCCTTTTGATTCGTGTTATCAATCCTCGTTTGGGGGCTGAACGCTCTGTTTATGTTGGTATTTTACTATATGCCCTCGGCTTCTTTCTATTTTCCTTTGCAAATGCAGGTTGGATGATGTTTGTCTTTCTAATCCCATATTGCCTCGGAGGAATCTCAGGTCCTGCCCTGCAAGGAATCATGTCTTCTCAAGTTCCCGACAATCAACAAGGCGAGTTGCAAGGAGCACTTACGAGTTTGATAAGCATTACCAGCATTGTTGGTCCGCTCATTATGACTTCCATTTTTGCCTATTTCACAAAGCCAAGTGCCTTCTATTATTTTCCTGGTGCCGCCTTCTTTCTCGGTGGCGTCTTGACGCTGATAAGCGGTTATTTGGCATATCGCACCCTCAAAAAACATCGGTAGTATGAACAAAGGATTATTTCTCGATCGCGATGGTGTCATCAATCATGATCCCGGCGACTATACCTATAGCTTGGAAGAGTTTCACATCTTACCTACGGTCATCGAAGGGCTAAAACTCGCTCAAGACAAGGGTTACAAGATTATTCTTATCACCAACCAAGGCGGAATAGCCAAAGGTCTTTATGCTGAATCCGAAGTGCATCGAATCCACGATTTCTTCAAAAGTGAATGTGAAAAATCAGGAGTTCATATCACCGACATTTTCTTCTCACCATATCACAGCGAACTCAGCAATTCGCTTAGCAGAAAACCTCAAAGCCTCATGATGGAGCGCGCCATACACCGACACAAAATCGATACAGCTTCGAGCATCATGATTGGTGATCGCGACAGAGATATTGAGTGCGCTGCGAAAGTTGGAGTGAAAGGCATTAAAATTCCAACAAATTCAGCATTAATAGACTATATTCGGGGCCTGGAATAAGCACATGAGCTACGTCTTTCACAAGGGAGAATATGTAAACGAACATCAGGCATTCATTGCCAAGGACAACCGCGCGTTTCGCCTTGGAGACGGCTTCTTTGAATCCATGCGTGTGGTAGATGGAAAGGTTCTTTTCTTAGAAAACCACTTCTCCAGAATTTCCGATACCATCAAGGCTTATAAAATGGTGGCAGCCGAAAACTTTTCTCTGGAATTGCTTCGCAACCAAATTCAAGGCCTGCTCTCACGAAATAATATCACCAAAGGTGGGCGCGTGCGCATCACTTTTTATCGCAAATCAACTGGATATTACCTGCCACACAGCGATGATGTAAACTACCTTATCGAATCGGAGCCGCTGCTGGAAAATGAGTTTATTCTCAACCCCATCGGAAAAACGGTCGATATTTTTACAGACTTCAAAAAAGACGTCAACAAACTGAGCATTTTTAAATCGCTCAATGCGCAGCTGTATATCATGGCGGCCCTTCATAGCAAAGAAAAAAACCTCGATGACGCGCTCATTCAAAATAATAAATTCGCTATCATCGAGTCAATCTCAAGCAATATTTTCATCGTTTCCAATGGTGTGCTTTACACTCCCTCCCTCACTGATGGTTGTATCGCTGGCACGATGAGAATGAACATCATCAATATCGCACTCGACAATAAAATAAAGGTATATGAGTGCACCTTGAATCCGCAAAACCTGCTTGCCGCGGATGAAATATTTTTGACCAATGCAGTGAAGGGAATAGAATGGGTGGTAGCCTATCGCACCAAGCGCTACTACAATGATATGTCTAAGAAAATGATTCAACTGCTAAATGATGCAGCGAAGAATTATACTGGCGTAAAAGAACTCATCTAGATACGCGGATCAATCCATTTGTAGATGGCATCTACCAAAAGATTGATCAATACAAAAGCAAAAGAAATTACGATTACTCCACCCATTACAACAGGAAGGTCTTGTTTCTCGATGGCTGTAAACATCTCTTGACCGAGCCCTTTCCAACCAAATACAAATTCAACGAAGACTGCGCCCGCCAATAAAGAAGCAAACCAACCACTCACCGCCGTGATAACTGGGTTGAGGGAGTTGCGCAACGCATGTCTCAAAATTATCTGAGTCTCTGAAAGCCCTTTGGCACGTGCAGTGCGGATGTAATCCATACTCATCACCTCGAGCAATGAGCTTCTTGTCAATTGTACAATAACTGCCAGCGGTCTTACCGCAAGTGTAATCAATGGCAAAATTAGATTCTGAAGGTTTAAATACTCACCCTTCCAAACATCCACACTGTAAAGACTACCTGTCATGTTTAGGCCCGTTCCTGGCAGCGACCAATCAGTGAACGGAATCGGAATGCTATCGCGCCACAAGACAGCACCAATCCATGCTACCAGAATCGCCACAAAAAAAGAAGGCCCTGCCATCCCTAATGCTGACACAAACAGCAACATTCGATCTATAAAAGTATCCTTCTTCACTGCTGCTATTACCCCCAAAAGAACACCAAAAATCATGGCCAAGACGATCGACAAAATCGCAAGTAAAGCAGTGCCGGGTATCACATCACCCAAGATCTCCGACACATTTCTCTCAGACAGAAAAGACCTTTTCAAATAAGGAGCTTTAACATAAATTCCGTTCGAGCTTGGCAAGGGCAAAACCATTATGCCACTGTATTTTTCAACGTCGTAGAAAACTCTGGAATTCGTATCTAGACAAGCGTGAAAAGACAGAGGAGATAATTCGTTGAGATAAATAAAATACCTTGTCGTGAGCGGAAGATCCAAGTCCAGCTTGCGCTGCATGGCCTTGACAACAGACTCGGGTGCATTTTCACCCACCAAATTTCTTACAGGATCCGCAGGGCTAAGATTGAATAGGAAGAATACCAATGTAACAACGCCCCAGAGAACCAGGGCGCTGTATCCAATTTTTTTGAAAATAAACTTCAACATTAATTAAGGCTTGAAGCCATTTGCTGCGGCCTTATCGTAGTCAGGCACATCACATGCTGCCCACATATTCACCACTTTTCCTTTCTCCCAATACACCAATCCAGGATTGGCGCGGATCATGGTCTTCAACACTTTTTCATCGCCTTGAAGAAATGGGAAAGCCAGAGAGAACTCGTGACGCAAAGGCTCATACTCATCATAAGATGCTGTGGTGAAACCATAAAAGGCTTTTCCCGCAGCCTGCGCTTTGTTTGCAAACTCCGCTATCTGCTTGAGATGATCCTTTTCGGTTTCTTCAATATTCCACATCACCAACAAAAACACTCCTGGATGCGCTATGATTTCATCTTTGATTTCATTACCATCTGTGTCGAGTGCTGTAAAATCTTGAATTTTCGCTTCATATCCATCGGCGACTTTTTTGGTGTAGGTCAAGTCAGTGACAATTTTCCAAGTCGTATCCTTCCAAATATTATCAGCAAGATAGCGCTCGCTGTCCACCTCTTTCGTCTCGCCTTTCATATTTTTCAAGGTATAGAACGTGAGGAATTTCGGTGGCTCAAGGCCCAACTCCTCCGCCGACTTCATATTTTCCACGATGTCTTGTCCAATGGCGTATGGGCGATAATCTTTCAAAGGCAAGTGTACATACGTCCAATACTGCGTGAATACGCTCACGATGGTAACTGCGACCGCCATGAGCCATTGTTTTTCTCCTGCAAATTTCTTTACAATAAGCGCAGCAAGTGTTGAAATGAGGACGAATACTACAGGGAAATTCCAGTCCAACTTGAGCGCTCCGAAAAGGCCTACAAGAACCAAAGACGAAATAATGATGTATGCATCTTCCTTCCATGTATTCAACTTTACTTTATTGAAGAAGGCTGCAAAGAAGAATGGCAATACAAATGGAAGCAAGAAAATATCCTTATAGAACGACTCCATCGGAGTGAGCTTGATTGCATCACCAAAACAACCGCAACTGAGCACACACTCGGGAGTGTCAATGAAATAAGTACCATCAAGTGCGGTGAAAATTTTCAACTGCATAGGATCACAATTCGCCGTGTAATAGGTGAGCCATGCAAAAAATAAAGTCATAAACAAAAGAAGGCTGGAAGTAAGCTTCGGCCAAGCTCCCAAAAGAGTGGCAACACCGAGTAGAACCTCGCCTACCACAATAAACATCGCAATTGGAATCACGTAAGGCAACAATTCTGGATAGCCCAACGCCTTAATACTGAAGTATTCTTCCAGCTTGTAAGAAAAACCAATGACATCGTTCACCTTTATCAATCCAGAGACGATAAATAATGAACCTACGATAATTCTACAAATAGCGATAAATATTTTCATAAAATCTATTTTTGTTTAGAGAGCACAATTATGATTCAGAGGTTGTTTCGCAAAAAACCTTTTAACCTTCAATTAACTATCTTTAGTTTTCTATAACCATTTTAATCAAAGCAAATACGGAATAGTTGATCATATCTCTATAACCGCTATCAATGCCTTCAGACACGATGGTTTTGCCTTGATTGTCTTCAATTTGCTTGATGCGCAAGAGCTTCATCAAAATCAAATCAGTAAAGGATGAAACCCTCATATCGCGCCATGCTTCTCCATAATCGTGGTTCTTATCCATCATGAGTTTTTTGGTAATGGCCACTTGTTCATCATACAACTTTATAGCCTCCGTTGGATCGAGCTCCATAGGAGCGTCTTTATCCAACTCCATTTGGATTAGCGCCATCACGGAGTAGTTGAGGATCCCGATAAACTCATCCTCGATGCCCTCACCTACTTTAGAAATCCCTTTTTCTTCGAGGGTTCTAATGCGCTGAGCCTTGATGAATATTTGATCTGTTAGGCTTTTCGTGCGCAAAATTCTCCAGGCTGTGCCGTAGTCTGTCGTCTTCTTTGAAAACAAATCGCGACATAATGCGACTGCCTGATCATATTGTTGAGAGGTTTGATTCACAGTAGGAATATATTTGTTGCGCAAATTTGCCATAAAACAACGATATTTTGAATAAAAAGTCATTTGTTCCATTCACCATTCGCATCGCAGGTGATTTAATTCACTTTAAACAGCCTGCTATCATGGGGATTATGAACATTACCCCTGATTCATTTTTTGAAGGCAGCCGAATGGGTGAAGCTTATATTTTGAAGGCCGCAGAACAAATGCTAAAGGATGGTGCTGATATTCTGGATATTGGAGGGCAAAGCACTCGCCCCGGCGCCGAACGCATGGATGCCAATGAAGAGTGGAAAAGAATTGAGACTATCATCCCGCAGCTGCACCGCGAATTTCCCCATGCCATCCTCTCGATTGATACATTTTACGCATCGGTAGCGAAAAGAGCCATTGAAAATGGAGCTGCACTCGTCAATGATGTGAGCGCTGGAAGTATCGATGAGCGCATGTACCAGACTGTGGCCGAGCTTAAAGTGCCCTACATCCTCATGCACATGAAGGGAGATCCTCAAACCATGCAACAACAAGCCAATTACAATGACGTGGTTGGCGAGCTGATATTATTTTTCTCAGAAGAAATAAAGAAATTGAGAGCCATGGGCATCGCAGATATAATAATTGACCCAGGATTTGGCTTCGCGAAATTGCAGGAACATAATTTCGAAATCCTAAGAAATCTCACAGAATTACAACTGCTCAATTGCCCGATACTAGTGGGTATGTCCCGAAAAAAAATGATTCAGCGCGTTACCCAAACAGATGTTGAGAACGCGCTGAACGGTACGATTGCTGCCAATACGATTGCTCTTCTTAATGGCGCCTCAATGCTGCGTGTTCACGATGTGAAGGCAGCCAGTGACGCCCGAGCGATAGTGATGGAATATTTTAAGTAAAATTTACTCCTTCACTTCCACTTTATCATAAGCGGCACAGCTCGCATGACTATGTGTGGTGCAAGATTGCATTACCACTCCTAAGGTCAATAGTCCAAGAAATACGATGATCAATCTTTGGAGTACGGCATGTGCCCATTCATTTTGATGTTTCATTGGTGTATGTATTAAAGTCAGGGTATAAAATTTATTTTTTTTAGGTTCAACGAAGTTTTCTCTAAAATGTTTCACTACTCTCTACTCCACGCCTTACGGGCGCAGTAGCATCCATACGCTCACGAGCGTTACAGACCAGAGAAGCACTTTTTTAACTTTTGAGAATGTTAGCGTAATCATTGGGTTGTGTTTTTTAAATCTCCCTGCATCAAAGGAGGCATTTCCGTGCAAGTTGCTACTTGTTACGAAATTCAAACTCAATGGTTACGTTTTTTTGAAAGGAGCTATCCCTTCGCTGCCTGAAGGGTATTCATGAGCAAACTCGCAATGGTCATTGGCCCCACACCTCCAGGTACTGGAGTGATGGCCGAGCATTTTGCCGAAACCGATTCAAAATGGACATCTCCTGCCAATCGGAAACCCGATTTTTTAGTTTCGTCAACGATTCGGGTAATGCCTACATCGACGATCACTGCTCCATCTTTAATCATATCGCCAGTAACGAACTCAGGTCGGCCAAGAGCCGCCACAATGATATCAGCCTGCAATGTGAGCTCCTTTAAATTGCGCGTTTTACTATGTGCAATGGTGACCGTGCAGTTGCCAGGGTAGGTATTTCGTTGCATTAAAATACCCATCGGCAAGCCTACAATATTGGACCTACCAATCACAACGCAATGTTTGCCTGACGTTTCAATTTTATAATGTTCTAATAATTGAATAATCCCGTAAGGAGTGGCAGGGAGAAATGTGGGCAGATTCAAAGCCATTCTTCCTACATTTTCTGGATGAAAACCATCTACATCTTTTCGTGGGTCAATGGCAAGGAGCACTGCCGTTTCATTGATGTGAGAAGGAAGCGGCAATTGAACAATGTACCCATCAATACGATCATCAGCGTTCAGTTGTGCCACAATACCCAAAACCTCTTCTTGCGTAATGTCCGCCGGCTTATGGATCAAGCTCGATTCAAATCCAACCGCCTCACAGGCCTTCACTTTAGCTCCTACATATGTTAAACTTGCTCCATTATCACCAATTAGCACTGCAGCCAAGTGGGGACGGCGCTTGCCTGATTGTACTAAGGCATCAACTTCTTGTTTGATTCTTGACTTAATAACATTCGATGTGGCGATGCCGTCTAGGATTTGCATATTGAAAAGCATGTTGGTGATCGACAACAAAGAAAAGGCACTTTTTTTAAAAAATTTCACTTAAAAATAGATGGTGTACAAAAGACACTTACCTATATTTGAAAAAATAACCCGTCCTGTATAATGAAAACATTCTACATCTTACTTGCATCCTTGCTTGTTGGCGTAGGCATGAACGCGCAGATCTTGACCACTCTGCCTGCCTTCCCCACGCAAACGGATGAAATTCAAATCACTTATAATACCTCAAGCGGTAACGGAGAACTTGGAGGAGCAGTTCCGGTTTATGCGCATACGGGTGTTATCACCAACCTCAGCAACGGTCCAAACGATTGGCGTCACGTAGTCGGCAATTGGGGCACTGCAGACCCTAACGTTGTAATGACTCCCCTCGGCGGAGGCAATCATCGCATCACCATCAATCCTTCTACCTTTTATGATTTGGAAGTTGGCGAAACCATTGAACGTCTCATGTTTGTTTTCCGCAACCAAAGCGGTTCTCTCGTGGGAAGAAATGCAGATGGAAGCGACATCTATGTCGAAATCTTTGAGCCCGGATTTAATGCGGGTATCTCAGCTCCTGGAGTTGCCAGCTCTATCGTAAACGCGAACCAAAACGTAACTGTTACCTGCAATGCTTCATTAGCAGCAGACATTACCTTAACGCAAAATGGCATCGAGGTGGCAAGCGCTACTCAACAAACAACGTTGAGCTACACCTTCAACGAATCTACTCCTGGAGAGTATGTTCTTGAAATGACTGCCGTGAATGGAACAGAAACGATCACCGACGAGGTGATGCTCGTGATTTTACCAGCAGTAAACGTCGCTTCTGCTCCCGCAGGCACTATAGACGGTATCAACTATATTAATAGTACCACCGTACGCCTGCAATTCTTTGCACCAAACAAAGATTATGTTCTAGTTATAGGCGACTTTAACAACTGGAGCTTTGATCTAGACTACATGATGAACCGCACCCCTGATGGAAGTACTTATTGGATTGAACTCACTAATCTCGATCCCAATCAGGAGTATAGATTCCAATATTATATTGGCGATGAGGGCATGAGAGTAGCAGAAATTTATGCTGAGAAAATTTTAAGCCCTTGGGATGATCCATGGATTCCTGCTTCTACCTATCCTAATCTTACCCCATATCCAGTAGGTCTAACGACTGAACCTGTTTCAGTTTTTAAAATTAATCAAGATGAATTCTCTTGGTCAGACCAAAGCTTTGTGCGCCCCCCAAAAGAGCGATTGATTGTATACGAATTGTTGGTGCGTGATTTTGTGGCTGCACAAAACTATCAGACACTCACAGACACTCTCGACTATATCGAGCGTCTTGGTATCAACGCCATTCAATTGATGCCAATCAATGAATTTGAAGGCAATAATAGCTGGGGCTACAATCCTGCATTCTATTTTGCACCAGACAAATATTACGGAACTCCGGAAGCGTTGAAAACATTCGTAAATGAATGCCACAACAGAGGAATAGCTGTAATTCTCGATATTGCATTGAATCACAGTTTTGGCCAGAACCCAATGGTGCGCATGTATTTCAATCCAAATGCAGGCGAGTTCGGTCAGCCAACTGCGGAGAACCCTTGGTTCAACCAAACTCCTACACACGACTTCAACGTTGGATATGACTTCAACCACGAGCAACCCAGAACACGTGCCTTCACGAAGCGCGTGATTCAATACTGGATGGATGAATATCATATCGATGGATATCGCTTCGACCTTTCAAAAGGTTTTACGCAAAACAACACCCTGGGCAATATTGGCGCTTGGAATGCCTACGACCAAAGCCGCGTAAACATTTGGACAGATTACTATAACCACATGCAAGATGTTGAGCCAGGATCTTATGTGATTCTCGAGCACCTCGGCGACAATCCCGAAGAAACAGCTCTTGCAAACATTGGAATGATGCTTTGGGGTAAAATGACTACCCAATATGAAGAAGCAGCAATGGGTTATGCCAGCGATCTCAACTGGGGTAGCTACCAAGCCAGAGGTTGGAACAATCCTCACTTGATATCTTATGCAGAAAGCCACGACGAAGAACGTGTGATGTACAAAACCATCAACTTCGGTAATAGCGCAGGAAGCTATGACACACAAGAATTTGACATTGCCATTCAACGTCAAGAATTGGCTCATGCCCTATTAATACCTGTACCAGGTCCAAAGATGATTTGGCAATTCGGCGAACTCGGTTATGATTACAGTATCAACTATTGCGAAGATGGTACCATCAACCCCAATTGCCGCACTGCACCGAAGCCTATTCGTTGGGACTATCAAGACATAGAAGGAAGATTGCGCTGCTATAAAGTGGTGAGCGCTCTCAACAAACTAAAACTCACTCAACCTATTTTCTCTACCACCAACTTCAACATGGATACAGGCGGCTTTGGTAAGAGAATCCACCTCAATGGAACAACACAAAATGCTGTGATAGTAGGTAACACAAGTGTAAACCAGCTCTCCTTTATCCCCGGATTCCAACACACCGGAACTTGGTACGATTACTTCACCGGCGAAGCTTTCCAAGTGAATGATTTGAATGCATCATTCACTTATGCACCAGGAGAGTATCACGTTTACCTCGACTATCAACTCCCTGCTCCAGACATTTCTGTAGGTGTGGAAGAAGTGATGAGTTTTGCTAAAGAAACAATGATGGTATATCCTAATCCATCGAATGGCCTTCTCAATATCTCATACAAACTTGCAAATGCAGGACGCGTGCAGCTAGAAGTAATTGACATGCAAGGAAGAGTTGTATTCAAAAATGATTTAGGTGTACAAAATTCAGGCATTCAAACAACTCGTATTGAGAATCAATTTGATGCAGGACAATACATTGTGCGTGTGATCACTGCAAGTGGTATTTTAACCACCACTGCATTGATTACCGAGTGATTAGACTAGGCAAAGGTCCTCGAACATAAGATTAGTGTACAATGTACACTTTATGAAAAAAAATCTTATGTTTGAGGACTGTTTGCAACCAATAACCAAACGAACCAAATAAAAACCATGAGAATTTTTTACGCATTCACCGCATGCGCTGCCTTTCTAATTGGTAGCATCTCAATGCATGCACAGACAGTGAAAGGAACTGTCAAAGACGATGCGGGAACACTGCCAGGCGTTGTGGTCAAAGACGCAGCCAATACGGCAGGTACCTCTACCGACATCGATGGAAATTACAAACTCAAATTAAAAGCCGGAAAGCACACCCTTGAATTTAAGATGGTCGGTTACACTACACAAACGCGTGAAGTAACCCTTTCAGAAGGTCAAGAAGTTACGCTGGATGTGACACTAGAGTCGGAGGACAGCGACCTCGATGAAGTAGTCATTGTTGGTTATGGTGTTCAAAGAAAGAGAGAAGTAACTGGCTCTATTTCTAAAGTTGATGGTAAAGAGTTAACCAAGCTTCCGGTGCCCAGCTTCGAAGCTGCCCTTCAAGGTCAAGCAGCGGGTGTAGCAGTAACACAAAGTAGCGGTCTTGCTGGTAGCGGATCTTTGGTTCGAATCAGAGGTATAGCTTCCATTTCGGCGGGTGGTGATCCACTTTACGTAATTGATGGTATTCCGATTATTCAAAACCAATTTATCAACGGAAACACTGGAGCCCTCAACTCAAATCCATTGGCGAGCATTAACCCTGCGGATATTGAATCTGTAGAAATTTTGAAAGATGCCGCAGCTACTGGTATCTATGGTTCACGCGGTGCGAACGGTGTGGTTTTGATTACAACAAAAAGAGGATCAAAAACTAAAAAGGGCGTTCAATTCGACTTCAGCACTCGCCACGGTTTCGGTGTTGCTGCGTCAAGACCAAACATGATGAATACTGAGCAATACCTCGCTGTTCGTCAAGAAGCTTGGGAAAATGATGGCGGTACTGGTTATGTATGGCTTCCTGGTGTTGTGTACGAAAGCGGACAAGGTGCAGGCGCCAGCGCTCTCGAAAGACAACAGAAATACGAGCTCGCACGCCAAATCAATACTGATTGGGTGGACCAAACTATTGGTGTAGGCTTCAAGCAGAACTACAACTTTGGTGCGAATTACTCAACCGACAAAATCGCATTGTACACTGGACTTTCGTATGATGATAATGGATCTTATCTCATTGGCAACTCTTATGAGCGTATCAGCGGTAGAACAAACTTCGACTACACTATTAATAAAAAACTCAAAGTTCTCACCAGCCTCTCATACTCTCTAGGTCGCAATAATCGCGTTGACGCAGCTTGGAGTGGTGGACTTGGTTTGGCGATGAGCACCGCCCTTCCTTACTACCCTGTGACGGTCGACTCCACTGCACTTGAGCTCTTTGGTGGAGACTTTGAAGTGGGTGATTACTTCATGTGGAATAGCGGTTACACAAGCCCTGTGGCTGTTAGAGAA
>CANGVZ010000023.1 GCA_947457285.1 Flavobacteriales bacterium
AACTAAAAAAGCCGCTTCAATGAAGCGGCTTTTTTAGTTATAAAAATTCGTTCTCTTATTCTTTTATCACGTTCTGCGTCATGGTGGAGGCGTTGGTGAAGAGATTGAAATTGTAAACGCCACTCGCCCAAGCCGTCATCGGGATGAACAACTGGCCTTCTGCGTTTGATACATTCTGCTTCTCAAATATCACCTGTCCATTCATACTCACCACACGTAGTGTCGCATTGTTCATTCCACTTGGAATGTTCACAAGCGCGCTACCGTCGAGTAGTACAACGTTGAAGGCTTCTTCTTTTACTTCTTCTAATCCAATAGTGATAAAGGTGGTGCCCACTACGGTAACATCCACTGTTGATTCACATCCTTCATTCGATGCTACTGCAGTAAAGACATAAGTACCAGCTTCTGTCAAGGTATATTCAATCGAATGTCCCTCGCCTACTACTACTCCATCCAACAACCACAATACTTGTGTTGCATTGTAAGCTTCAACAGCCAGAGTAATCACTTGCTCTGTGCCTTGCTCCCAGCTAAATTCCGTCTGTGGCAATGCTGCATTCGCAAAAATGGTATTCTCATCTACTGTGCTAAACGGATAATCCACCATGATGCATGAATTCACAATCGTCAATAGATACTCATCGGCTGGTAAATCAGCAATGGAGAAGATCGCTTGCGAACCTTGTCCCGTCGCTACTACTTCTTCTGTAATGGCATCCATCAACCAATAGGTGTATTCCGTCGGATTATTGATATTCACAATCACTTCTCCTGTAGATGAATTACATGTACCAATTGATGACTCGAATGAATATTCGGTCGGTGCTGGTTCGGTTATAATCACCTCTTGCTCAACGCTCGCGCAGATACCGTCCGAATTTGTCAACGAAACTGTGTAAACACCTGCAGAAACACTTTCAAATGAAGTCGCTCCTTCGCCTGTGAATACAGTTGTTCCCAACTCGTTGGTCACGGTCCAGTTCCAAATGCCCTCTGGTGCATTGATTTCAATCACACCATTTTGTTGTCCATTGCATGTAACATTTGATGAGCTCAATTCCAAACTTGGAGACACCCGAATGATCATTCGGTTTCCTTGATAAGGAGCGTCTACTGAAATTACAAATGTCAATCCCGCTTCCAATGCCCAGCTTTGTCCAGCCACCACATCTTCCACTACGAGGCAAGATCCAAATGGAATGTTTTGTGTTTCAGGGAATGAAATGGTATAATCACCCGCTGCCGGAAGGTCTAAGTAAACAGGTATTTCGAGCATTTCTGAAGGCAATGGTCGAGCATCAATGGTAAGCAGTAAATTATCTGCGCTCACCAGTGCAAGCTCTGGTGAAGTGGTAACAGGGCTTTCCAATTTTTCCGCATCAAACGCTTCATCATAATTATTGGTAGCATCCACATGGAAGGCCAATACAGCTTCATCGCCCTGTCCATTTCTGCTAATAGCAATTCTTGCAAAGCTTGCTTCTTCAACGCTTCTTTCGAAGGCAACATTCGTTGCCGATTTAGCTGTCTCAACGAAATTGATAAACTGATTTGCTGGTAAGGCCGTGCGCTTGATAAAGAAAGCTTGGCTGTGTGCAATGTAGCGGGGTGCACTGCCGACTCCGAGATTAGCAGAGAAGGAGCGATAACCAGGAAGGTTATTGTCGTACAAGAAGTAATTATTTACATCACTACTATTTGCTTCCAATGCAATCCAATCCACTTCGCTTGGATAAATATTTGAAATCAAATTCCATCCATCACCACTGTTTGAAGAGTTGGTGAAGGTGATAGGAATGCTGACATTTCCTTTTTGAATATTACCTGTAACGTCTGTTGTCCAAGCGCCTGGGCCCATGTAAATGCTATAGCCCTTGTTGACTTCAATCGCATTGGATGTATTGGTCATCGCCACCCAACCGTTGTTTCGTCCGCCAGGTAATGCTTCGTTATAAGAATAAATATTCACGAAATTATAGGGTGGCGGGAAGTCTGAGCCTGCCACACCCGTTGTCACGATATCATCGTCCCACACTGCTTCGATGGTGTTGGTGATGGGCACAGCAGCCACTCCAACATATACATATCCAGCAGAGCCATTGGGAATAAATCTTTGAATGGTCACGTTACCAGAGATATCCGCGCCAGATGGAATTGCGGCAATACCAGCGGTGCGAGCCGCAGTGCTCAAAAGAATCAAGTGGCCGCCTGTCTGTAAAGTACCTTCTTCGAGTACAAGTTGATTTTGAACACGCACTGTATCTAGCAGTGATACTGTTCCAAAATCATTGTCAACCGTGAGATTGAAGAACGATGGCTCTCCTGTTCCTAAGATTGTTTGTGCCGTAGTTCCCTTCAATACAACGGTGCTCGTACCTGCATTGAAATTAGATCCATTACCAGTTACCAGATTCTCAAATATTCTCAAGGTATTGCTACCCGCATTCAAAACAGCATTGGCATTGATGCTCATAGAACCACATGCGGTATTGGAAGTCAAGGTAACGGGCGCATTTTCCTGAATGGTCAAACGCGTAAATCTTCCACTCGTAATGGTAACTGGTGTTCCTACAGGCTGGTCAGCCCAAATTGCGGCATTGAAGTTTCCGCCAGGAACTTGACTGAAATATTCTTCTTCGCAACCTTTCTGAGTTATCAATACATCATCAAGTGCAAGTTTGTCTCCGTTTGAAGAGCTATAAATGAAACGCGCTCCGAAGAACGACAAGAGGTCGTGCGTGGTTTCTGTCAAAGTAGCTTCTGTAGCCAAGTTGTCGAAGTCGCCAGATGGGTCGATGCGGATAGTCCAAACACCCGTTTCACTTCGGATAATTTCAAATCCAATTTCGTTGATCGCAGTGCTCATATCCAAGCTTGTAGCTGCAAGCGTGGTGAGCACGCCATTGTCAACGCGATAAAAACTAACAATGTCTGGATCACCTGAAATGATTGGATCCACTCCTATGGCATAACCATTAAAGCTACCAAAGAAATTCGTGTTGTTTGCTGCGATGATTGCAAGGAATTTGTTGTTCGGGCTTGGGTCACGATTAAAGTGCTTGAGATTGAATCTCCAAGTGGTGGTTACTCCCGAAAGACTCGTAGCCTCTGTATTAAAAGCTACGTGACTCGAACCTGCCACGCCAGTGTTATTGTGACGAATGCTCCACAATCCTGATGATGGTGCCACATTGCTAGCATTCCACGCGCCATCTCCAAAAGAAGTCCATCCGATAGAGTTCGCATCTTCAAAGTTGTCCTCTACTACCGTTGCATATCCGGTATCATCATCGGTAATAGTGAGTGTAAAGTTGCTCGGCTCTGCAACGGCGGCATTCAATCCACCCGTCACGTTCTGAAGTTGAAAATTTAGAGTGGCAACATCGTCGCAATCGGTATTGGCTGCAACTGTAAAGGTTGCGAATTTCGTACCGGTCTCACCAGCCGTCCAGCTTACGGTTTGTGGGGTATAACTTACCAAACGCCCTGCATCACCAGATGTCAAAACCACCTGTACGGAGGTGCCAGTAGAAATGCTAGGACTGATAATATTCACTCCAATGGTGGTGCTTGCATTCGCATTTGGCTCCACTAAAGCGTTAGACGTCGTGTTGAATGAAACTTTGGTATTTGGTGGCTGCGCTACAAAACGGAAGTTATCGAACTCTATCGATTGCAAAGCCGAACCTGTCACAGTCGCAATCAATCCAAAAAATCCGTTTGCTGCGGGCACGTGTGTGTTATCGGTAACTGTACCGTGAACCACAGTAGACGCCACTTCCGGACAACTGCGCGCTGTCGCAGAAGCCTGAGTTTCTGTGAAGTTTTGTGGAAGTGAAGAGGTTCTTATCGTCCAAACGCCTGTTTCAGATCGGCTGATATGAAAACTAATTCCATAATCCGTTAGACCGTCGAAAACAGAAGCGGGCGAAGTGAATTGAAGTGAAGGGTTTCCATTGGTAACACGGAAAAATTCAATAGGATCATTTCCGGTATTCCCCACCTGGATATAATATCCATTGAGGCCACTACCTGCAATCCCTTCAATGTTAGCCTGATTGGCGTAAAGCCAAATTCGGGTTCGGTTTGTACCAGACGCAGCGATATTCCTGCGGCCTATCCAAAAATACCAATTCTGTTGTGCATCCCATGTTGTGATTTGGGTGCTCAGATAGTGATTGCCCGCGCCCGCCGCATTCGTGCGCAATGTTTGTGTTCGGATAGTTTCAGTACCCAACAATCCTGCTGCATCACTATTATTTACGACTTGCCAAGCAGCGTCATCACCCGACCACACGCGGTCTGATGTGAAATTACCGTCTGTGAAAGACTCAGTGTCTCCTAAAGTGAAATAGGCAATGTAGTTTGTTCCACTATTGCTTGCATATTTAAAGGTCGCACAAGTGCCTGGGGTTCCGCGAGATTCAAAATAAATTTCAATCACGTATTGTCCAGGGGCTGTAAGGCCTGAAATTAAATTCGCTCCTGAATTGGCCGCCCAACGTTGATCTCCAAAGTTGGTGGTCCCAAAACAACTACCTCCATTTTCACAACTGAATGGAAGAAAGAGGCTCGTGAAAGCCGGAGCAGCATCGCAAGTGCGATATACGCGATAGAAAAGTCTATTTTCATTGCACACATCATCACCGCCATTTTTGAAGGTGAATAATTCAGCAAAATTCAATGTGATGTTGCCGCCAGGATTGAAACGTCCGAAATGGTAATTCATAAAATCGTCAGACGGACTTGTAGGCTGAGCATCAAGGTAAATTCCATTGAGCTGAACGCCTGTCTTGTAAATATCCCAAGCTGCAAGAGCTGAAAAAGAAGTTGCACATAAAGCAACAGACAAAAACAAGGATAGAATCTTGTTCATGTTAGAATTTGTTTGGTTAAAAAATAGCTAAAGTGTCAAAAGTACAATTACTCTTTGAGGGTGTGAAGATAATCAAAGATTCTCCTAACTTCAAAATCTTACACATCCTGTTATTCTTGATTTAACCCATTGTTTTTGTGAATGTTCGATAGAATCAAATCATTTTCATAACCATTCATCTTCATTTCATACTGTTTTTTGTGATCTTTGTGGAAACAAATGTGGATTTTATCCATTAAAATTTTGCTTTCGTCGAATGTAATCATATCTTTGTCGGGCTTTTATGGATAATCATCTAATCATTGTAGCGGGAGGAACGGGTTCCAGAATGGGTGCCGAGCTCCCGAAGCAATTTTTAGAAATCCAGAACAAGCCGATATTGTTGCACACGCTAGAGCGTTTTCATTCTTTCGATCCGCATCTGCACATCGTCATTGTCCTTCACCCGGATTATGCAGACTACTGGAGAGATTTGGCAAAAACGCTTGGTGTCAGTATACCGCACACAATTGTAAAAGGAGGAAAAGAGCGATTTGATTCCGTACGCAATGGGCTTTCAGCGATTGATTCTGCTGAGGGAATTGTTGGAATTCATGATGCTGTGAGGCCTTTGGTAGCGCGCCAAACCTTCGAAACCTGTTACAATTCTGCACGTATACATGGCAGCGCAATTCCGGTTGTACCCATCAACGATAGCATACGCTACGTAGAGCATGGTAAAAACCAAATTGCCGATCGCAGTAAGTTCCGGTTGGTACAAACACCACAGTGTTTTGAGCTTTCACTGCTTCGCAAGGCTTTCGAACAGCCTTACCACCCTAGCTTCACAGACGACGCATCCGTCGTTGAGTCGCTTGGCGTAAGTCTGCACCTTGTAGAAGGTAATCGTGAAAACATCAAAATAACGACACCAGAAGACCTGCGACTAGCCAATGTGTTACTGAACTTTTGATTTTTTATAACGCCCGATTTTACGGACCTAACTAATTCAGTGATGAAACAAATTATGTTCACGCTAGCTTTAGCTCTGTGCTTGAGCTTAGATTCTTACGCCCTCCATACTACCTCTCCCGGTGGTGAAGAAGGAACATTAACAGCGGCTCCTCTCCCCTTGAGCATTTCCTGTACTAAGATAATTATTGATCAATTCAACGATGGAAATTTTAGTGCGAATCCAACATGGTCTGGTGAGACCGGTAATTGGCAGTACCAAGCCAACTCAAACGGCGGTCCTAACGCGTCCAACACTCGTGTGGTGCGCGTTAATCCAGGAGGATCTAACCCTGGCACATTTACGCTCTACACACCCATTGAAACATGGCATACCAATCAAGAATGGATATTCTGGATGGGTAGAACCCGCGCTACAAGCGGCACAAACAGAGTGCGCTTTTGGCTCTACTCCAATGATTGGGAACTTGCCTCAACTTGGGCAAGCGGATATTGCGTTGAAATTGGTGATGCCCAAGGCGCTCAAGAGTTTCGAATCCTCCGTATTGAAGCGGGTGTCGTTACCAATACTGTACTTATATCTTCTCAATCGATTCCTGCCTCAACCAATGACTATGGTGTAGGTGTACGCGTTGTAAGAAATGAGTTGGGGCAATGGGAGCTTTATACTTCTACAATGCCATCTACGAGTCCAAGTGGAATAAACTCCAGCTCGAATATAGTCGCAGAAACAACAGTTTTACAGGGATCTGGAACTGACAACACCATCATTCCAGATGGTTATGGATATATTGGAATGGCAGTAACAAGCAACGGTGGAACGGCCGCTCAAGCGCGCGACACGGAATTCGACAATATTTATTTCACTCCTTGTAATCCAAGAACCACCTTATCATTCTCCACCACAGGCGTCAATGTAGACGAAGACGCAGGTAGCATTTCTATTACAGCACAAATCGCCAATCCACATCCAACCGTTGCAACTACAGCACAGCTTGTAATCTCGCTCGGTGACGCGGCACTCGTGAATAACTATACTACACAATCTTTAACGTTCGCTGCGGGCTCCACCACGAGTCAAACAGTGAATATCCAAATCACAGATGACGCATTGTGTCTCGGTGCGGTAAACGCTGTCACTTTTGCATTTCAAAATGTATCTGGAGGATACGCCGCAACGTCCAGTGGAAATTTCACTCTTTTAATCAACGACAACGAATTGCTTTCTGCAAATATTCTCGAAGAAGATTTCGAAACAGGTGATGCGACCGATTGGTGGAGTCCAGTGACCGGATCTTTTGAGGCTTCCACATCCGCGCCTGTAAACGGGGCCTACTCTTTACGACATGTGAATCAGGGGCAAGGAGTTTCCGGCTCCACCTCTACCGCCATCAATATGAATGGTGCAAGTTTAGCAGGCTCAAATAGCACTTGGAGATTTAACTTAAGATATTTCAACCAAGAACCTAATACCACAAATTACTTCATCATCTGTTTGACCAATGACCAGCAAGACATCGCTTTTGAGACCATCGATGGATATGCAGTAGGCGTTCGTCCTAGCGGCGCTTTCAACCAAGATTGGGTAACGCTTTGGAGAACAGAAGATGACATTCTCTATCCGATTATCACCACTCTCTTCGATTGGAACAATACAAATGACAAAGTAGGTTTCGAAATTACGCGCACCGGTGATGGATTATGGACCTTGAGCCTTGATGCTAATGGAGATTTCAACAACCTCGTGCCACAAGGATCTGCAATTGATACTTACTGGAATCATCTTGGATACTTTGGTCCGTTCCTCGTTTACAACACTTCAACCATCGGAAATTTCAGTATGGATGATATTTCCTTCTCTCAAGAAAGTTGCTTGCAGAACCTGTACTCTCAAGGCACTGGATTGAGCAATACGGCGCTATGGGCGCAGACACCAGTTGGCACACCTGCCATTTTTAATCCTGGGCCTTTTACCTCTATGATTGTTCAATCTGGTCACAATGTGACTTTCACTGGAAGCACCTTGTGTAGAAATCTTGAAATACAACCAAGTGGTGTGCTCACAGCAGGCGATGCCAATATCAACCTCCGAGGCAACTTCATCAATAATGGAACATTCCAGGGTAACACAAGCACAATAGTCCTTTCAGGAAATACCGAACAAACGCTCGGTGGCACCGGAAGCACCACTTTCTTTAATCTTGAGCTTCAAAATAGTGCTGGCGCGAGTCTCCTAAACCCAATGAATATTCACGGACAACTCCGTACGCGTGTCGGTACTTTCAATACAAACAACCATCTCACATTAATATCCAACGCAACAGGTACTGGTTCTATCGGCACCATTGCAGCAGGTGCAGATGTATTAGGACAAATCACATTACAGCGCTATTTGCCCCCAGCACCGCAACAATGGGTGTACTTATCAAACCCACTTCAAAATCAAACCATCGCAAACTGGAATGATGAGATCGTAACATCTGGCTTCCCTGGTTCGGATTTCCCAAGTTACAACTTCAATAATTTTTATAGCTACGATGAGTCGCAGCCTGGCGATCGCAACACTGGATGGGTGGGGGCTACCAACGTGACAAATGTACTCGATCCTATGCGTGGATACATTGTCTACATGAACGCCAGTGCAAATACCGTGATTGCATCGGGTAATTTCTTAAAAGGAAATATCAATGTACCTTTAAGTTACAATGATCTCGAACCAGGCACCGGCTATTTCAATCCAGATGGATGGAATCTTCTTTCTAATGTCTATCCATGCGCTATCGACTGGGTTGCATTGAAAGAGACCAGTGCAACTTGGAGCGCAAGCAATGGAACATACTACGTCTATGATGCGGCTGGAGCAAACTACCGCGCGTACAACGCCAATGTTCTCAGCGGTACTGCAAATAGATTCATTGCTTCTTCACAAGCGTTCTTTGTGCAAGCCAACGCAAGCGGACAATCACTTAATTTCACTGAATCAATCAAATCAACTAGCAGTGCTTCTTTCCAAAGAAATACTGAAGAAGCTTCGCTCGTACGATTCAACCTCGTGCGCGGTACAATGGATGATGAAATTGTACTTACCATCAAAGAAGGAGCAACACTTGGATTCGATGAACTTTTTGATGCGATTAAATGGAATAGCCCTGTGAACACAGCTCCGGAGATTGCTTTCGTTGCACCTGACGATTCAAAACTTACCATTCAAGCAATTGCTGAGTTAATCGAGAGTATTGAAATCCCTGTATACGCAGAAATGCCGCAAACAGGAAATTATACTTTCACCATCTCGCAGGTTCAAAACCTTCCTGCAGGAGTTTGTATCACCGTTGAAGACGTAGTGTCAGGAACCATCATTCCATTGTCTCAAGGTGAATCCATGACAATTAATAATAGCGCTGCATATACAGGCAATCGATTCATCATCCGCATGACGCCCGCTATAACAGCAGAGCCTGTGACGGCCTCTTGTTTTGATGCTGCTGATGGTAGCATTCAACTTACAAGCAGCGTCAACTCTTGGACTGTTACAGCTGAAGATATCTTTGGAAACATACATTATGCGGAAAATGGTGTAATCTCTGGCCTTGCTGCTGGCGACTACAGTGTAATGATAGAAAACAGCGACGCTCTTTGCACAGCCAGCCTTATTGGTATTACCATTCCACAGCCTGAGGTAGTGGTATCAGAAGTAAGCAGTCTTGCCGATCGTTGTCATGCCGGCAATATGGGCCGCATAGAACTCATGGTCGACAATGCAGATATTTTCAATTATACCATCACCAACGCTTCCGGAGAAATCGTAGCGGAAGAAAGTGTGGCAGATAATTATAAGTTGGTGTCAGGACTTGCACATGGAGTTTACTCTGTCAATATTCAAAATGAATGTCATAACGAGATTTATAATGTAGACCTCACTGATCCATATGCAGTATCGTTAGACCTTGTACTCAGTACACCAACGCTCACACTTCAAGCAGGACAGACATTATCACTCGTTGCAGAAGCCTTTTCATCTACAGCAATTGAATATGAGTGGACAGTGAATGGATTTGATGGAGGTGATCAGTCCGCACTTGATTTTGCAGTGAACACTGCTGGAATCTATAACATTCAGTGCATCGCTTCTACAGAGTTTTGTCAAGCCGTAGCATACACTGCTGCGACTGTTGAAAATGCGCCAGACGAAGAAGAAGAGGAAGAAGAAGTCGTTGGCACAGAAGAAATAACTCCATTGGCTGGGGCGAATGTTGTTAGAATGGGCAACGCAGTGGTGGTATCCTTCCAAAACGCCTCACAGTCGAAAGCGAAAATTGCCATCTATAACGCAACCGGTAAATTAGTGATGCAGGTAGCAGGATTCGTATCTGCACAACAGGTGCGCTCAATAGATATCACTGGCCTTGCATCCGGAATGTACGTGGTTCACGTAGAACAAGACCAACAAATTTTAGCGAAACAGCAGATCGTAAAGTAGATTTTTTTCTTGGGTAAAAAGAAAACGCTCATCTCGCTCCGGCGAGAGGGCGTTTTTCTTTTTTGTACCTATATTTCGCCACAAATTCAACCCATGAAGAATTTATTTATCATCAGCGCAGTAGTCATGATTGCTTCTGCGTGTGGATCCAATCAAAACGATTCTAAAAATCCGGAAATGTCAAATTACCCTGTAGCAAAAAAAATCCCCTATTCCATTACAACTCACGGCGACACACGTGTGGATGATTACTATTGGATGCGTCTGAGCGATGAGCAAAAAAACGCTCCTGATAGCACGAGAGATCAACAAACAAAAGATGTACTCGACTATCTCAATGCAGAAAACGACTACACAAAGAAGATGCTTGCCCATACGGACGCATTGAAGGACAAGCTTTTCAATGAAATGAAAGGACGTATTAAAGAAACAGATGAAAGCGTGCCTGTAAAAGACAATGGTTATTGGTATTACACACGTTTTGAAGCTGGCCAAGACTATCCTTTCTACTGCAGAAAAAAAGAAAGCATGGAATCTGGTCAGGAGCAAGTTCTCGTGGATGGACCTGCTTTGGCAAAAGGGAAAGACTATTGGGCTCTCGGAGGCTATGAGGTGAGTGAAGACAACAAGTTGCTTTGCTATGGTACTGATATCGTAAGCCGTAGAATTTATACCCTCGAATTCACCAACCTTGAAAATGGGCAAAAATTGAATGATGTCATTGAGGGCACCAGCGGAGGCGGCGTTTGGGCAAACGACAATAAAACTGTCTTCTATACCAAAAAAGACCCACAAACTCTTCGCGATTGCCAAATCTGGCGTCACACCCTTGGCACACCGCAATCAGATGATAAACTGGTGTACGAAGAAAAAGACGAAGAATTTTCTTGTTTCGTTTATAAAACTAAAAGTAAAAAATTCATTGTAATTGGTAGTTCTCAGACGGTATCACAAGAGTATCGTGTATTGGATGCCAATACTCCAAATGGTGAGTTTAAACTCATTCAAAAACGCGAAAGAAACTTGGAGTATGGTATTGACCATTATGGTGATGATTTTTACATCGTTACCAATTATAACGCAAAGAATTTCCGTTTGATGAAAACAAAAATTAACAAGACGGAAAAAGAAAACTGGGTCGAAGTCATTGCTCACCGACCAGACGTTTTACTCGAAGGCATTACTATTTTCACCAATTACCTTGTGGTAGATGAGCGTAAAAATGGCTTGACCCAATTGCGCATCATTCAATGGAAAGACAACAGCGAGCATTATCTCGAATTCCCTGATCCTGCCTATTCCGCAGGTGTAGGAGCTAATCCTGATTTCAATACAGACGTTTTGCGATTTGGTTATACCTCGCTCACAACTCCAAGTAGTACGTTTGATTATAACATGTCTACTAAGGAACGTAAACTTCTAAAACAACAAGAGGTTGTTGGAGGATACGATGCCACTCAATACATCAGCGAACGCTTGTATGCCACAGCCAACGATGGCACGAAGGTGCCGATCAGCCTCGTGTACAAAAAAGGATTTAACCGCAATGGAGGCGCTCCATTGTTGTTGTACGCCTATGGAAGTTATGGTTATTCAATCGATGCTACTTTTAGTTCCACTCGTTTGTCATTGCTCGACAGAGGATTTGTATTCGCGATCGCTCATATCAGAGGCGGTCAAGAAATGGGACGCGAATGGTATGAGAATGGTAAGCTCTTGAACAAGAAAAATACATTCACAGACTTCATCAATTGCGGAGAATTTTTGGTAAAAGAAAAATACACCGCCAACGACCGACTCTTTGCAATGGGCGGCAGCGCAGGTGGTTTATTGATGGGTGCTGTCACCAATATGGCACCCAATATGTGGCGAGGAATCATCTCAGCTGTTCCTTTTGTTGACGTCGTTACCACTATGCTCGACGAAACAATACCTCTTACCACATTCGAGTTTGATGAGTGGGGAAATCCAAAGAATAAAGAATACTATGACTATATGAAGTCATATTCTCCCTATGACAATATTGAGCGCAAGGATTATCCAAACATCCTTGTCACCACAGGTTATTGGGACAGCCAAGTGCAATATTGGGAACCCGCTAAATACGTCGCAAAAATGCGCGACTACAAAACAGATAATAATTTATTGCTCTTGTGGTGCAACATGGATGCAGGACACGGGGGAAAGAGCGGTCGATATGAATATCTAAAAGAAATCGCAATGGAATATGCCTTCATGCTCGATCTCGCAGGCATCAAGGAATAAATTGATTTATAATATCCCTCAATGAATTGCCGGGCTTTAGGTGTGCTACTTGAAGCCCGGCTTTTTTTGCACCCTCTACATGCTGAATGGAATCATCAATAAATAAGGTTTCGTCCGGAACCAGATTATTCCACTCACATACTGCTAAAAACGTCTCCGGATATGGCTTTTTGATTCCAATCTCATTCGAATAGTACACGTGATCGAAACATGATTTGAAATTGGATAACCCCATCTTCTCGTCGATCATTCTCTCAAATTCTGCAACGTGTATGGCGTTGGTATTGCTCAATAAAAACGTAGGATATCCCTTTTTTTTTACTTCGCGCGCTATGTCCACTTTTGATTCGTCAATAAATAGCAAGATAGAATTCCAGGCATCAATTACCTGTTGACGCGTTGTATTGGGAGGACAATAAGACTCGATTTTTTCATAAAAATCTTCGTTTGAAATTTTTCCAGTCTCCAACAAATCAAATAAATCTGTTTGAGCTGCTTGAGAATATATCTCTTCGAAATTTTCGAAACCCAATTTCTTGAACTCTCGAACAGGCGCGTGGTAATCGATTTCGAAGAATACACCTCCGAAATCAAATATGACATTTTTAACCATAAATTACTTCTTAATCCAGGCACTTCGGCCCTCGGAACGAACTTTAGATAATACTTGCTTGGCCTCTGCTTCAGAGTCAAAACTTCCGAATGCTACGAGATGCAAGGGACCTCTTTTGCCTGCAAAATGTGCTTGATAGCCCGCTGCAGTTAGCTCAGCCACCATTTTCTGTGCATTGCTCTCAATCGCAAAAGCTCCAGCAATTACTTTGTATTTGCCAGAAGATGATACCGATTCTGGCTTCACTTCAGGCTTTGTAAACTTAGTGGATGTGGTATCGGCTTTCGCAACTTGTTTTTCA
>CANGVZ010000024.1 GCA_947457285.1 Flavobacteriales bacterium
AAAATGAGCTTAGGAATCACAAAAATGAATGTGAGCGCTTGAACAAAGCTGAAAAAAGCATAGGATTTAGTTTCCTGAAGCTGCTGAAATCTTGCAATCATCACAATGTACAGAACGACAGTGACGATGCTTGGAATCCACCAAGCCCAACGCCAGATCTTCTTCCATGGTAGTTCCAAATTCGACGTCAACTGGCGTATACCAAAATATCCATACAAATCAATGATGAACATAATGAGGGAGATACTGCCTAGGAATAATAAAAATCGAGATGACATAAGCTCGCAAAAGTATAATCTCTTGTCCCATTCATTGTATGAATTTGGGACAATCGGTAGTATTTAATGTTGAATTAACCCACCACGGACATGAAGTCTTCAACAAGCAAAAACCCTCCCCGGCGATGCCGGGGAGGGTTTTCAATATTCGAAAGATATCTTTCTTCGGTTTATTTGTTGATGATCAAACGACCCATTTCAACTTTTCCACCGTTTGTGAGGCGATACATGTAGACACCAGTTGCCATATTTGAAGTCTCATAAGATGTCTTGTATTCAGTACCCTCTACCACTTCAGAAGCGTAGATCATACCAACACGAGCACCAGCGAGATCAAAGATTTCAATAGTACCCTTGCCGTTTTCAGAAGCTGTAAACACGAAGTTAGTCATGTCTGAAGCTGGGTTAGGGAATACTACTACTGATGGAGCTACTTCAAGTGCAACCTCTTCTTCAGATGGTACTACAGGAGCAACTGGATCATCATTGATAGTGCTACCTTCAAATGAGATAGTCTGACAATGAGATACTTCGTTACCTGAGCAGTCAAATGCAGTCCAACAACGTACGATTGAGTAGTCTGGGCAGCAATCCAATTCGAATGCGAAGTCACCAGCACCAGTCACTGTTGTGATAGATGTTTGGTTTGGCAATACGAATGTACCGCTATAAGTGAACCATCCACCGAATCCGTTATCAGCAGCATTGTAGTTGTTTGCACCATTACCATACTGGAATCCGAAATAGTTGTTTGAAGGAGCGTGAGTCAAGTTCAAAGAAGAACCTGCATAATCACCCCATCCAACCAATTCAGCACCAGGACCGTTTTGCAACAAGAAGTAGAACCAGTCTTGATAGTTAGCATCAACACCACCACAATCAGCTTTGAAGCTAGTTGGGAATGATTGTGATGACCACTCAGCCCAATCCTTCTTACCTGTGAAGGTTACGTTTACGTTGAAACCAGCATTAGCATTGTATGCGTTCTGAAGAACTGCAGTTACAACAACACTTCCGTTAGGATATTCAACGAAATCACCACTTTGAACTACATAGAAGCGGTGAGCGCTTGGCATATTGAAGAGTGCCATAGCCCAAGCTGTTGGATAGTTACATGGGTTGCCAGCTGGCAATGCAGGAGTCAACAAGTTGCAATCAGCGATAGAACCTTCTGCTGGCATGTCACCAACATACGTTTCAGTGTAGATTACTTCAATGTTTTCAGTGCAGTTGTCTGTAGCTTCTACAGCAGGAGCAGCAGGAATTGCATCTTCACAAGCCAATACGATATTAGCTGGCTCAAGAGACAATACTGGAGCTTCTTCGTCAGCAACAGTGACCGTGTATGAAGTAGTAGCGATATTGCCACACTCATCTTCAGCAACATAAGAAACCAAAATTACTTGGTTACCGCATTCGTCAGAAGACTGAACAGTTGAAGTTCTTTCTACAGTAGCATCACCACACGCATCACCAGCAGTCAATTCTACCAATGCAGGGATTTCAGAAGCACATGCAACAGTTACGTTTTCAACAGAACCATTGAAGAATGGCGCTACGTTGTCATAAACGAAAGCTGTACGTGAAACAGTGCTGATGTTACCACAAGCATCTTCAGCAGACCAAGTGCGTGTTACAGTGTATCCACATAGATCGAGTTCCTCATTGTATGCATTTTCAGTAGTTACATCTTCAAATGTTACAACTGGAGTCGAGCACAAATCAGTAGCTTCAGCCATTTCAAATCCATTGTATGATCCGCAGTATACCGCGATATCTTCAGGAACTGAAGTGAATTCTGGAGCCACTTCGTCGATTACAGTAATTGTTTGTGTGTGAGTTGCCTCATTTCCGCAATCATCTGTTGCTACCCATGTACGAATAAGTGTATAAGTACCCTCACATGAACCAGCGACGGTTTCTTCAGAGTATGTAGGAACGATGTTACCAGCGCAAACGTCGAAAGCAGAAGCTTCTTCAAGTTGGATCAAACCACCGCACTGAGCTGTAAAGCTTTCAGGTGCGTAAGTGAAGTATGGATTAGTGTTGTCCTCAATTCTGATAACTTGATCTACAGTCAACTCATTTCCACAGTTGTCAGTAGCAGTCCAAGAACGAGTGATAACTTCTACGCAACCATCCATAGAGGTGCTGCTGGCGAAATCAACGTCCAATTCATCATCACAATTGTCTGTAAAGATTGGATCAAATCCTGGGATTGCATCACCACATTCGATAGTAAGGTCAGCAGGCTCTACTTCGATTTGTGGATCAACCACATCAACCAAAGTAATGATTTGCTGGAATGTAGAAGTGTTACCGCAAGCATCAGAAACTACGTAATCTCTGATGATACGACCTTGACAACCACCTGATACGTTATCATCGGAGTAATCGAATGAAATGCTGTTACAAACATCAGTAGCTTCAATGAAGACTCCATCGTAATCGTCACATGGACGCTCGATTTCTACAGAACCAGTAATAGCTGGTGCAGTAGTATCTTCAATAGTGAAGAACTGATAGAATGGTTCAGAAACATTACCACAAGCATCGGTAGCTGTGTAAATCAACGCTCCGTAAGAGTAGCATGAATTGTCCACAAAGAGTGTTTCTGCAACAGCAACTTCTATAAGGCTGCAGTTGTCAGAAACTGGAGGCTGAATACCAACAACATCTTCATCACATTCGAATGAAAGTTGATAAACTGCATTTTCAAGATCAAACTCAGGAGCAGTAGTATCTGCTACGTTGATTTCTTGAACAGCAACCTCAGTGTTTCCACAATTGTCAGTCGCAGTGAAAGTACGTGTGATTACATAGTTACTTGGACACTCACCGAAGATTGTATCTACAACAACTGTAACAGTTGGAACAGAACACAAATCATCTGCAATAGCGTTCTCGTATACGAGGTCTTCGTCACACTCAGCGCTATAGCTTTCTGGAATGCTTGTAAAGAATGGATCTTGAGTATCAACAACAGTGATGATTTGATCAATAGTTGTTGTGTTACCACAATTGTCTTCAGCCACCCATTGAGCTACATAGTATCCAGTACATCCTTGTGGGAAATACTCGAGGCTGTATTCAACTTCCACTTCGTCATCGCAATTGTCGTTGAAGCTCACAAGAGCTACGCTCCAGTCATCGTCGCCGCACTCGACTTCGATATCAGCAGGTTCTTCAACAACTTCAGGCGCAATAACGTCTGTCAATGTGATGATTTGCTGAGCAGTTGCAGTGTTGCCACAAGCATCAGTTGCAGTGTATGAACGAATGATACGGCCTTGGCAACCACCAGAAACGAATTCATCAGAAGATGAAATTGTTACTTCTGAACAAACGTCAGTAGCAGTAACAAATGTTCCTTCGTAGTCATCACATGGACGCTCAATTTCAACAGAGTATTGATCAAATACTGGAGAAGTAGTATCTTGTGTAATGATGAACTGGTTGAAAATAGTTTCATTACCACAAGCATCAGAAACTGTGTACTGGCGAAGAATACAATCAGTGATTGGACACTCGAGTTCAGCTTCTTCAACAGTGATGTTAGAGATAGATACAGAACCTGCACCCTCGATGTTATCGATAGAATTGATACCAAGAGCGAATATGCTACCCGCTGGAACGATTACTGAGAAGTTACCTTCTTGAGCAGATGGTCCGTTCACAACGTTGATAGGAGTAAATACACCATTGATCCAATATCCGAATTGATCATAGAATGATGGCTCCTGACTTCCGATACCAGAATCACTTGCTTGATAATCCCATGCAAATGAAATTTCCACTTGCTTAGCAATTACGGCAGCAGCAGTGAAGATATTAGAAATAACCAATGAGTTAGAACCAATCACTTCAATGTTGGAAGGAAGTTCGCTAAAGTCAACTGTTCCATTTCCACCATTATTGATTTCAAACCAAGGAGAAATAGTGTTATAGTCTACATAAGACATAGTGATTTCACCTTCGCAGTTGTCGGTAGCAGTTGGATCAATTACTGGAACATCATCACCACACTCTACGATTACTTCAGTCTGACCTTCTACAGAAGGAGCTTGAGTATCTTGAACGTTGATGAATTGAGTACCCATAAGTTCATTACCACAGTTGTCAAATGCTCTGAAGTGACGTGCGATGGTGTATGTGTTTGCACACTCACCAGCAATTGTCTCAATAGTGTATTCTACGTCAACATTGTCATCACAAACGTCGCCAGCAGTTGGCATCACAATAGCAGGAATTTCTTGGTCACATTCTATTGTTTCATTCTCAGGGAATGAAGTCCAGAAAGGATTAGTAGTATCGATAATAGTAATAGTTGCTGAAACGCTTGTTTCATTGAAACAGTGGTCAACAGCAGTCCAAGTGTAAGTTATAATTGTTTCACAACCATTGAAGGATGTATTGATTTCTTCAGAAACTTCCAATTCCAAGTCACAGTTGTCAGAGAATGTAGCATCGCCCATTTCGTAAGGCTGACCACATTCTACTTCAAAGCTCTCTGGAGTAAAGGTAACAGATGGATCAACATTGTCGATCAAAGTGATTACCTGAACAGTAGAAGTAGAATTATCGCAAGCATCTGTAGCAGTGTAAGTACGAATCACACGACCAGCGCATGCACCGCTTACCATCTCGTCTTCGAAAGTGATAGTTACTTCAGAACAAGCATCAGTAGCAGTTACATAAATTCCTTCGTAGTCATCGCAAGGACGCTCGATTTCAAGAGCATACTCATCAAAAGCAGGAGCAGTGATATCGCGAGTAACGATGAACTGGTTGAAGATAGTTTCGTTACCACAAGCATCAGCTACAGTGTACTGACGAAGAACGCAATCAGTGATTGGACATTCAACAGCAACTGCCTCAACAGCAACGTTTGAAAGAGTAACATTACCCGTTCCGAAGATATTATCAATTGCATTGATACCAACCGCAAAGATGCTACCAGCAGGTACTAAAACACTTGCACTACCTGATTGGTTATTTCCAGCGTTATTTTGGCTCAATTGAGTGAATGTACCATTGATCCAGTATCCGAATGGATCATAGAATGGTCCACCGATATCATTTGATTGATAATTCCAGTTGAATGAGATATTCACTTGCTTAGCAACTACAGCTGCAGCAGTGTAGATATTCGACATCTGGCTACCGTTAGAACCGATTACAGAAATATTGGATGGAAGACCGCTCAAATCTACAACACCATTGCCACCGTTACGAATTTCGAACCATGGAGAAATAGTGCTATAGTCAACATAAGACATGGTGATTTCACCTTCGCAGTTATCTGTAGCAGTTGGATCGATCACGGGAACATCATTACCGCATTCAACGATGATTTCTTCTTGTCCTTCAACTACAGGAGCTGTAGTATCTTCTACGTTGATAAATACTGTCAAAGAAGAAGTGTTTCCACACTCGTCAACAGCAGTGAAAGTACGCTCAATTACATAATTATTGATACAATCACCATCAACGCGAACATCGCTGTGTGTGTAAGTAGCTTCACCACAGTTATCAGATACACCGATAACAGCAGCTGGAAGTTCGTCGTCACAAGAGATTGTAACTGATGAATTGTAATCTTCGAAAGTTGGAGCAGTTGTATCTACAATGTGTACCAACTGAGAAGCTGTACTTACATTTTCGCAGTAGTCAGTAGCAACCCAAGTGCGAATTACATCATAAGACTGTGGACAGTTGTCGTCAGTCAATACGATTTGTTCAGAATATTCAATAGTTACATCACCTTCACAGTTGTCTGTACCAAATACATCACCAGCGCCGAAAATGCTATTTTCACCTGGCTCAACATCAGAACATTCAACAGTTGTTTCTTCACCAACACCGTTAATAACTGGAGCAGTAAAGTCAACGATAGTGATATACTGCTCAGCGGTTGCTGTGTTTCCACACTCATCGGTTGCAGTATAAATTCTGTGCAAAACACCAAGACATCCACCAGAATTCAACTGCTCAAAAGAGATAACAACAGTAGCTTCGCCGCAGTTATCAGAAGCAGTCAAGATAGCAGGAAGATCTTCACAATTTACTGAAGTATAATACTCATACTCATCAAACTCAGGAGCAGTAGTATCGATAACATTTACAGTTTGAACGAAAGAAGAAGTGTTTTGGCAAACATCAACAGCTGTCCAAGTGCGCACTAGTGTATAGTATCCAGGACAGTTTCCAGCGATAGTATCTTCAACAAAAGAAATATTGAATTCATTGCAAACATCAGTAGCTGTAAGCACTGGAGCTTCTACAACTGCGTCGCACTGATAAGTTACTTCTTCAGCAGGTATGTTTTCAAAAGCTGGAGCAGTTGTATCTACGATTGAAATTACTTGATTACAGAATGATCTGTTGCCACAAACGTCGGTAGCAGACCACGTTCTAGTAATCTCAGTCAAACAATTAGAAACAATGTTTTCTTCAGCACCAAGATACGCAACAACAACATCTCCGATGCAATTATCTAAAGCTGATGGACTAGCTACAGCTGGAAGTTCAGTACCGCATTCGATAGTCAAAGACTCAGGACAATCTACAAATTCAGGAGCAGTATTGTCATCAACAATGATTTGCTGGCTTACGATAGAAGCACGACCGCAATCATCACTAGCTCTGTACAAATAAGTAAATGAAGTGTTGTGAACGCAATCTTGCTCGAGGTTTGGCTCGCAAGAAGCGTCAGCGTTTACGTCTCCGATACCATTGATAGCATTGCCATCCATGAAACCATTGAAGTAGAACCATGCAGAAAGACCGAAGTTACAGTTTTTGTTGTTAGCACCCTGACCAACTTGTAAACCGAAATAGTAATTGATTGGCATGTGTTGGAAATACAATACATCGCCAGCATAATCACCAGCACCAGTCATTGAAGAGAAATTGTTTACCATTTCATAGTAAGTCCAATCTTCATTTTGACCAGCAGTAACACAGTTCATATCATCCTTGTAAGAACGACCAAGAGCTGACCATTCTTCCCAATTTGACTTATTCTCAAACCAGAAGTCAACAACGAATTGTTGGTTTGGATTCACGTTGTTTGCAATAGTACCATACAAGTGAGCAGTACCATCTGCAAACTGGTCAAAGCTACCACCACCTACAAAGTTGAACTGAGTAGATGCAGCATATCCTAATTGCTGAAGGGTTGGCAACCAAATAGCCCAGTCTGGACCAGGACCGAAAGCTGTAGAAAGATCACAGCTAGAAGTTATTTCACCAGTATTGCTTTGGAATGAAGTCACATCAACAACACCTGAACAAGCGTCTGAAGCAGAAACTTCTGCAGGTCCCGGAACACTCTCCAGACATTCTACGGTAATCACTGGTTCTACACCGCTAATCACTGGTGCAGTAGTATCTACTACCGTGATTGTTTGGATGCAAGTAGCAACAAGGTCACCATAAGTAGCGATCCATGTACGAGTAATTACACGAGTGCAGCTGTTGAGAGCAATCTCAGAATCAGTGTATGTCAATTCAGCAACACCATCATCATTGCAACTATTAAGTTCAACTTCTGGTGATCCTGCAACTTCGAGATTGTTTTCCTGTCCGCATTCTACTGTTACATCAGATGCGCAAACGAGATCCAAAATTGGCTCACATGCAGGCAAGCAACGAAGACGGAATCGGAATGGGCCACTATTTCCATCGGCAAGGTCATCCGAGCTATATCCAGTTGCATAGATATAATAAGTGACACCCTCTTCAGCAAAGAATTGAGCGAATGCATTCAACGCGGGACCACTGTCGTCGTCATAAGTGACACACGTCAAATCATCGCATGAACCTGTGTAAACAGCGAGAAAAGTATCCCATGCCCCTGGGTTTTCTCTTTCATTCAAGCGAAGTCTTACGTTTGCACCTGTACCTACGTGAGTGAACCATACCCCTGGTTCAGCTGCGGTGAAGTCATCTGAGCATAAAGAAACGTCATCAGCTGTAGCAAACTCGGTTGACCCATTGATGGCCTGACCACAGTTGATGTTGATTGCGCCGCTGCACAAGTCATTGGACGGTGCCTGCGACTGAGCACTGGTTTTGGCAGTACCCCACATAAATAAAAAAACCATCAAGGCGAACGCCTTAATAGTACCGGAAATCGATCTCGTCGTCAAGTGACAACAGACATCCTTTCCCCATGAAAACAATGTAGAATGTTTCATCTGGTTGGTTTAAGTTAAACGTTAGGTTGTTAAATAATTAATATAGGTCCGCAGAGCAGGGACAAAAGACTAAATAAGTGTTTTCGACGACAAATATGAGTACATTATCGACAAAAACAAAATATTAGTCGACGTTTTTAACCAACTCATCGAAACATAAACGCCAACTCAATGATTTTCAAATGATTAATTCTGAATAAAAAAAATCAGAATTCAGAATCCGCTAGATGTTAGATATTTGTAAAAAAGAAAATTATGAGCCAAAAAGGTATTTGTCAATTGGCATGCATTCCCATTCGTAAGGAGGATTCGGATAGAAGTGAAATGACTAGCCAATTACTTTTCGGTGAAACGGTAGATATACTTGAGATTACAGACAAATGGTTGATGATTCGTTGTCATCACGATCAATATGAAGGTTGGGTCGATAAGAAACAAATTCAAGTGTTAACAGAAGGCTCGCCAAATCTCATCAAAACATCTACGGCCCCATTGCTCATTGTGCGCAATGCAGAAGGTGGCTTCAATTTTTTGCCAGCAGGAAGCCAACTTCGAATTACAAGTGAAACTTCCATAGAATGCGGCAATCGCCATTTCGAATGTTCCAAAGAAGACCTGCATAACGCTACACAACTCACGGAAATCACCCTGGGTGCTTTGATGTTTCTAGACACTCCTTATTTGTGGGGTGGTCGCACCCTAATGGGAATCGACTGCAGCGGTTTTACCCAGCTTATCTACAGAATGGCGGGAAAAAGTATTCCAAGAGATGCTTATCAGCAAGCCGAAATTGGCGAACTAGTTGCCTTTATAGACGAAGCACAAACTGGTGATCTCGCGTTTTTTGATAATTCTGAAGGGCGAATTACTCACGTAGGCATTGTAATTCATCAGCCTCATTCAGGAGAAAAAACGATTATACACGCATCAGGAAAGGTGCGCATGGATCGCCTCGACCATCAAGGTATTTTCAATATAGATTCTGGTTCATACTCCCATCAGTTAAGAACCATACGACGTGTGCGTTAAACGTTTTTTATACGAGGTGATTTCCCATTCTCTAGTTTGAGCACACCACGAGGGCAAACACTGGCGCATACTCCGCAACCTACACAAGATGCGCGCACAATGTTCTCCTGTCTTTGAGCATAAGCGCGCACGTCGATGCCCATTTCGCAATAGGTGCTGCAATTGCCACAACTGATGCATTGGCCGCCATTGGTGGTGATTCTAAATCTTGAAAATAATCTTTGTTGTATACCCAAAATCGCCGCCATTGGGCAGCCGAAGCGACACCAAACTCTGCTGCCCAAAATTGGATAAAAACCTGTTCCTACCACTCCACTGAAAAGACTTCCAATGAAAAAGCCATACCATTGACTATAGACTTTTGAGGCTGCGCCGAGCACCTCGCCTTTTTGATATGAATTGATCCAAAGCAAAACAGTCAAACCAATAATTAATGTGAGAACTGAATAAATAATCACCCGCTCTAACTTCCATGCTTTGGTTGATTTATTGCTTAATTGTCTAAACGAGTCGCCTGCAGTTTCAGCAAGTGCACCACAGCCGCAAACCCACGAGCAATACCACCTTTTTCCAAAAAAATAAGTCAATATTGGTGTTACCACAACCAGCATAATCACTGCCCAAAAGACCATAAAAACACCTAACTTGCCACTCGATAAAAGGTAACTCAAATCATTTGGGAATAGATACTCCTTTTTTAATGGCCAGAAATAGGAAAAGTAAAACTCAGGCTCATTGAATTTCTTTAAAATCGCAGGCATCAAAAAAGCAAAAATCAATTGAACCGCCATCAACACCGACGTCCGGATGAAGTGATATCGATTGTTGCTATACTTAAAGATGAACTTCACTCCAAAACTGATAACGAAAAACGTATATAGAAATCCATACAAAAACCACTGATCTGATTTTACACCTCTGAGCAGAACGCTCAATGGATTCAACAAATCAATCAAACTTTTTAGATACTCTGGAAACCAATAAAGCAAGACATAAAACCCTGTTAGCAAGACGCCAACAGCATATCCTATTAGCCCGCGAGAGCTAACGCTTCTAAACCACACTCCATGATTATCTACCAATGCGAAACTGTATGCCATTCTTGCCTTTTTTAAAATTGTATCTCTTCTTTATAAATCAAAGAAAACTCTGGATCAAAGAGCACTTTTTCAAAGTTATCATTTAGAAAATCCTTTGTCACACCATTTTTAATCCATTCTTCTGCCACTTCATGACGAATTCGCACCACGAGCGATTGCAGCCCTTCAAGTCGACCTTTTTTATCAAATGCTGCTCGAACAATGGCATTTTCTTTTTTCCAGAAAAATTGGCTCTGTTTCGTCGAATCAGCAGAAACATTTCCATAAATCTGATATTCGATATCAAAAAATTTCGCCGAGTTGAACCAAATACCGGGATTGTATTTAGAGCTTCTCGGTTCAACAATATTTGCTGCCACAGATTCTCCCATCATCCTGCCTGTGTACCATACTGGCTCGATTGGCTTCCTCCCTTCTTGGGTCAGACGCTGCTCTGCACAATCGCCGATCGCATATATACTTTCAATATTGGTCTGCAAATACTCGTTCACCAAAACCCCTACCCCAACCTCAATACTCGATGCCCTCAGCCAATCTACATTGGGAGTTACACCTATGGTGAGCCCCAAGAAATCCGTTTCGATCATTTGCCCGTCCAACAACTCTACTTTTTTTATAGTTCCGTTTTCAGAATAAACTTCCTTGATACCACTCGACTTTACCAATGACAAATGGTGATCTCGAATATGATTTTCTAAAATTTCAGATTCTTCTTCCTGGAGTACGTTGCTATAAAAGCGATGATCCCGAATAATCATCGTCACGTGAATGCCCTCTTCTATCAACATTTCGGCAAGTTCAATTCCTATCAATCCTCCGCCTAGGATAACGGCCTTTTTGATTTTCGGCTGGCGGTATTTTTTACCCTTGGTATATTCCAAAATGCCATCAAAGTCCTGTTTTGAATACATTCCGAAAATGCCCTTACAATCAACCCCTGGTATTTCGGGCTTTTTATACTTAGAGCCCGTTCCAAGTATGAGTTCATCATAATCAAGCGTGGCTCCATCTGAGAGAACCAACTTTTTAGTCTCAATGGAAATGCGATCAACATGCGCATATCTTAGATTGATTCTATTTTTTTTCCAAAAATCCTTCTCATAAGGCTCAATATGCCTCCATTCCATATCGCCCATATAAACGTACATGAGCGCAGTTCGGGAAAAGAAAAATTCACTTTCAGAAGAAACGACGGTAATTGCAAAATCAGACTTCTTTCGCAAATGTCTGGCTGCTGTGATGCCCGCTACTCCATTTCCTATGATAACCACATGCTTCATAAACGTAAATCTATGGATTTATCTGGCCTTGCTTATTTTTGTAAAAAATATTTACATGAAATTTAACCTACTCCTTTTTGTTGCGCTACTATTTTGTGCTTGTAATAATCAAACAAACGAGCCCAAAAAGGAAGACCATCCGAAAAGTGAACAACCAAAAGAAGTGAAAATAGGTAACAAAATCATCACGAAAAATCCGTTGATTGGAACATATATGGGCGAAATGCCATGTGATGATTGTAAGGCCATCAAAACTGTTTTGACGCTCGGTGGTTCGAACTTCGCAAATTATACCGAACGTAAAGTGACCATCGGAAAGGGTGCAACTAAAATTGTGAATGGCATCTGGAGTGTAAATGCAGATAGCACCTTTATTACAATCGCCGGAAAAGAGGCTAATAGTGAGAAACTCTATTTCAAACGAGATGGCAAAACACTCATTCCGATGAAGTCTGAAACAGAGATGAGAGACTGCGGTTCTGTAAATTGTGCATTGATTAAGACAGAAACAAAATCTATCAATGCCAGCGAGGCAATTAGGAATGCAAAAGAACAAAAAGAGGTAAAGAAAGGAGTGAACGGTAGTTTTGAGAAAGTTGAATCTTCAAAGAAATGAATCAATACAAACGTGTAGCGTTTCATACGCTTGGATGTAAATTAAACTTTGCAGAGACGAGTGCTATCGCCCGGGATTTTCGTGAGGCAGGATATGCCCGCGTAGAAATGGATGATCAGCCAGATGTTTTGGTTATCAACACCTGTAGCGTTACAGACCAAGCAGATAAAAAATGTCGCAACATCGTTTCGCGCGCCATACGGCACAACCCAGGAGTATTCGTGGCAGTAATCGGTTGCTATGCCCAGCTCAAACCTCAGGAAATCGCAAATATCGAAGGGGTAAATATTGTTTTAGGGGCAAATGAGAAATTCAACATCGTGAAGCATGTTGAAACTACTGAGCCCACAGATATGGCTGTAGTTAAAGCTGGTGAGATAAAAGACGTAAAAACGTTCATTCCTTCTTATAGCAAAGGCGATCGCACCCGTACTTTCTTGAAAGTTCAAGACGGCTGCAACTATTTCTGTGCCTTTTGTACAATACCATTGGCACGAGGAAGAAGCCGCAGCGCTACGATTGAAGAAACATTGGCAGAGGCTAAAAAAGCAATAGCTGAAGGTGCAAAGGAAATAGTACTTACAGGGGTAAACATCG
>CANGVZ010000025.1 GCA_947457285.1 Flavobacteriales bacterium
TAGATTTTCTTGTGAAAAAAGGCTACAAAATTCTTGCGCGCAATTGGGTTGCCGGAAAGCTTGAGATTGATATCATCGCCACATCCGGGAAGTATGTAATTTTCATTGAGGTGAAGACTCGACACAGCAATGCTTTTGCCGAGCCTTGGGAGGCGGTAAATCGAAAAAAGCAACAACATATCCTTCGTGCGGCTCACTACTACATTCGAAAAATGACCGATCCAATGGAGCCTCGGTTTGATATCATCTCCATTGTTCATTTTCCAAATAAAGAGTTGAAGATCGATCACTTTGAAGATGCTTTTTGGCCGATGGCATAATACCAGTACCTTTGCGCCGAAATTCATAATACAATGGCTTCATCAAGCAAACCCAATCCACGGTCGAAAAATCAGGCGGCTAAAAGAAAACCTGCAATCGCCAAAGATTCAAAACTCAATAAGCCATTTACCCCTAAAAAGTCTTATGTATCTAAGACCGAACAGGCAGGCCTTATTCGCCTCAATCGCTTTTTATCAAACGCCGGAATCGCTTCACGCCGCGAAGCTGATAAGCTTATCGAGCTTGGTCTCGTGAGCATAAACGGAAAAGTGGTAACAGAGCTCGGCGCAAAAATAGACCCTCGTGTTGATGTGGTGAAATATGATGACCGTGTGCTTCGCCCAGAAGCACTGCGCTACGTGTTGTTGAATAAGCCAAAAGACTACCTCACTACCACCGAGGATCCAATGGAAAGAAAAACGGTGATGACGCTCGTCTTGGAAGCGTGTAGAGAACGTATTTACCCGGTAGGTCGCCTAGACCGCAACACTACTGGGCTTTTGCTCTTTACCAATGATGGTGAAATGGCAAAACGACTCACGAGTCCTAAGCATGGTTTTCCAAAACTCTATCACGTCGAAACGGTAGAAAAAGTTAAGTCAACAGATCTTCAAAAGATCAGAGAGGGCGTGAAACTCGAAGAGGGTTATATCAACGCTGAAGAAGCGGAATTTGTAAATGATGATCCTCGCCAAATAGGTGTTCGTATTCACAAGGAAAAAAATCAAATCGTCAAAAAAATGTTTGAGCATCTCGGCTACACGGTCAAGAAAATTGACCGCGTGATGTACGCCGGTTTGACGAAAAAGGATTTGGCTCGCGGACGCTATCGCCACCTCACAGAAAAAGAAGTTAGTTTCTTAAAAATGATTCGATAGTAGCTCGAATGGGAGAAATCGTTGAAAGGCCTGCTTCTCAGTTATCAGAGGAATGGATGTTTCTCGTATTCGTCCTATGCCTCGCCATTCTTGCCTATTTGCGCTATCAAAGTCCTGCTCGGTTAAAGCATACTTGGCGGAGTACTTTTAGCATGCGGTATATGCGGCAAGTTATTAGAGAAGAGTCAAACCCTCCCAAAGAATATTTGCTCCTAGCTTTCCAATTTGCGCTTGTGGCGGGCTTGGCCGTCTATTGTGGTTTTAAACTTCTTAATTTCACATGGCTGACTGGTTTCGCCTTATACGCTGCAACAGTTGGTGTAATCATGATTCTTTATCCCGTGAAGGCCATCGTTATGAGCATTGTTCAATGGTTGGCCAACGGTGATTTTTCATTAAGCGAATACAGATACATCACTTTCTTGGTGAATCGTTTTGTTGGAATCATCCTTCTTCCCTTTGTTTTGTTGGTTTGTTACCTTCCTTTCCAAAGCGCACTTGTTGTGTTATATGCTTCATTTGGGGTGTTGGTATTATCATTTTCATACAGAATTATCATGGGGTTAATAAATGCTTTGCGTTCAAACGTCGGAGCGTTCTATATCTTTTTTTACATTTGCACCCTCGAAATTCTCCCCTTATTGGTTTTGGCCAAGTTAGTATTGTTTCGAAACCCGCAGTACTAAAGGGAGAGCCGGAGAAAACAGATTAGGAGAACAAGATTATGGGTGAAAAAATCAAGACCATTCTGATCACGCAGCAAGATCCGGGCGCGGAGAAGAATCCCTACACTGAGTTGGCTAAAAAGTACAAGCTCAAAATTGATTACCGCCCATTCATTCACGTTGAAGGCCTAGAATCACTTGAGTTTCGTCAACAAAGAGTTGACCCTTTAGAGCACTCTGCGGTTATTTTCACAAGCCGCAATGCCGTGGATCATTATTTCAGATTGGCAAAGGAAATGCGTTTGACCATCCCTGAAACAATGAAATATTTCTGTATGTCGGAAGCCATTGCTTACTATTTGCAGAAATACATTCAGTTCCGTAAACGCAAGATTTTCTTTGGACACAGCACGTTCACTGAGCTTATGGAGTCGATAAAAAAGCACAAGGGAGAAAAGTTCTTGTTGCCCTGTTCTGACATCCTCAAGCCGAGTATTCCTGAGGCTTTGGAAAAAGATAAAATCGATTACACCAAAGCCATCATGTATCGCACTGTGTGCAGTGACCTGAGCGATTTGGCCGATGTGAAATACGATATGCTGGTATTCTTCTCTCCTTCAGATATAGAATCTTTATTCAAGAATTTTCCTGATTTCAAACAAAATACTACCCGTATCTCCGTATTTGGTTCTACCACGGCAAAAGCTGTGGAAGACGCGAAATTGCGCATCGATGTGATGGCGCCCAACCCAAAAGCACCATCGATGAGTATGGCAATTGAGCAGTATATTTTGGAGAACAAATAAGTTTTTATATTCCTGCATATTCGGCCCGTATGTATACGGGCCTTTTTTTTTGCTTTCCTTTTTTTATTTGCCCCATGCAAGATGAAATCGACGAAGCTATATGCATGATGGCCCTGACGCTCATTCCTGGAATTGGTCCTTCCAAGGCTAAAAATCTCATTGCCTTTTGTGGCTGTGCACGAGCTATTTTTCATGAAAAAAAGAGCGTGCTAATCAAAATTCCTGACATCGGTCCATCCACCGTTCAGGCCATTAAAAACAATGATTTCAGCGACCAGGCTCGCAAAGAGTTTGAGTTCGCTCAGCGCTTTGGAATTGATGTGCTACTCTATACGTCCGGCCTTTATCCTCAGCGCCTTAAATCATGCGATGATTCACCAGTATATCTCTTCAAAAAGGGCAACGTTGACTTGAATCCCGTCCACAGCATTAGCGTCGTCGGCACTCGAGCGGCGACTTCATACGGCAAGCAAATGGTTCAAGAGCTCTTGGAGGGGCTTCAGGAAATAAAACCACTTGTTGTAAGCGGATTGGCCTATGGAATTGACATTGCTGCACATCGCAACGCTCTCAAGCTTTCATTGCCTACCGTGGCTTGTCTTGCTCATGGCCTTGATCGCATTTACCCGCCGCTACATACCTCTGTGGCCAAAGACATGCTCACGAACGGTGGTCTACTGACTGAATTCCCCAGTGGTACGAATCCCGATCGTGAACTCTTTCCCGCGCGCAATCGCATCATCGCTGGCTTGGGCGACTGCACTATTGTGGTTGAAACCGATATGAGTGGCGGAAGCATCATTACTGCGCATATCGCAAATTCTTATGGTCGTGAAGTTTTCGCCTATCCTGGAAGGTCTGTAGACAAGCATAGCTCCGGATGCAATAACCTCATTCGGAAAAATATTGCTGCAATTATTACTTCACCCGAGGATTTATTGGAGTACATGAATTGGGGCGAAAAACAAGACCTGCAAAAGAAGAAAAGAGGACATCAACCCGAACTATTCATTTCATTGAGTTCTGATGAACAGAAGTTGGGTAAAATCATTCAAGAGAAGGGGCGTCTTTCGATTGACGTGTTGTGTCACGAATCTGGCCACAACTTGTCATTTACTAACCAATTGCTATTGGAGATGGAGTTCAAAGGCGCTGTGCGTTCTTTGCCGGGAAAGATGTACGAACTCATTCCTGGGGTTTCGTTATCACTGTGAATAACCCCGTTAGAAAAGTTAGGTGGTAATACAAAAAACTCTTAAACTTGCGGGTGTAATTTGCGTACAGAGTGTAACGTACATAAATCCAAGAATATGTCAGCGCATCAAAGAACCTTACAATTTCCATCCGTAATTGAAAATATTACCTTAGTGGAGCGTCTTATCGATGACGTTTTCGCAGAGTACCGTGTGAAAGAAGATTTTTACGGCGAGTTGTTGATCGCAATGACAGAAGCCGTGAACAATGCAATTGTACATGGCAACAAATTGGACTCAGCCAAGCAGGTAAGCGTCACATTTACCATTGATGGACAAGACATGGTATTCCGTGTGGATGATGAAGGGCCTGGTTTTGATTACACCAATCTTCCTGATCCGACAGCGCCAGAGAATATAGAAAAGCCCCATGGTCGTGGTGTGTTTTTAATGCGCAACCTCGCAGACCAATGTTCTTTTGAGGACGATGGTCGTATATGCATCCTTCGCTTTGCGGTATTGGAGCAAAAGATTGTAGCTTAATTCGATTATCACAAAGATTCTTTTACCTATAGCCTCCTTCGGGAGGCTTTTTTCGTTTTGAACAATTCCCTTTTGATTGATTTCTAAGCCCCTTTAATTAACTCAAGCTTCTGAGGCGACCTTTGGGGTCATTATGGCCCGGATAAGCTTTCATAACGAGGATATTGCCTTTGTTTTGCCCCAGAAGAGGCTTCACAAGCAGTGGATTGAACAAATCGCGCGTTCTCACGGTAAGACGGTAGGTGAGTTGACCTATGTCTTTTGTAGCGATGAGTATTTATTGGAAATGAATAAAACTTATCTCCAACATGATTACTACACCGACATCATCACCTTTGATTATTCACAAGAAGATGAGATTAGTGGAGATCTTTTTATAAGTATAACGAGGGTCAAAGACAATGCTTTCAAAAATGGTGTATCTTTGCAAAACGAATTGCAACGTATTGTAATTCATGGAGTTCTTCATCTTTGTGGGTTCAAAGACAAGAAAAAAAGCGAGGTTGAAATGATGCGAAAAATGGAAGAAAAAGCCCTTCTAGCATTCCCTCAAAAATGATAAAATATAATGTTTCACGTGGAACACTCGAAAATATGTATCCAGAATACGATGTCATAGTTGTAGGCGCCGGACACGCCGGAAATGAGGCTTCAGCGGCTGCCGCAAAGCTCGGAATGCGCACTCTTTTGATCACAATGGACATGACCAAAATAGGCCAAATGAGTTGCAATCCCGCAATGGGAGGTATCGCTAAAGGCCAAATAGTCAGAGAGATAGATGCGCTTGGAGGTTGGAGTGGTATTGTCTCTGATAAGAGCGCAATCCAGTTCCGAATGCTCAATCGAAGTAAGGGTCCCGCTATGTGGAGCCCGCGTACACAAAACGACCGTCTGCTCTTTGCCGAAGAATGGCGAATCGCGCTCGAATCCGTTCCCGGCTTAGATTTTTGGCAAGACATGGTCAAGGAAATTCTAGTGGAAAACAACACCGTAACAGGCGTTGTAACAGGGATGGGCATAACCTTTAAGGCCAAATCCGTGGTGCTCACCAATGGTACATTCCTGAACGGTGTCATCCACATTGGAGAAAAACAATTTGGCGGTGGTCGCATTGGAGAAAAGCGAGCTGAAGGTCTCACGGAGCAGCTTATTTCATTAGGATTTCGTTCAGGAAGACTAAAAACAGGTACTCCACCACGCATCGACGGGAGATCTCTCGATTACAGTAAAATGGAGGAACAAAAGGGAGATGAGCACCCTGTGAAATTTTCCTACTCGTCCAGTACAAAGCCGCTTGAAAAACAACGTAGTTGCTGGATCACATACACCAATCAAGACGTTCACGACGTCCTACAGACTGGATTCGAAAAGAGTCCCATGTTCACTGGGCGAATACAAGGCGCTGGACCGCGCTACTGCCCGTCAATTGAAGACAAAATCAATCGATTTGCCGACAAGGACAGACATCAAATATTCGTTGAGCCAGAGGGCTGGAAGACAGTGGAAATCTATGTCAACGGTTTCTCAACCAGTTTGCCCGACGAGGTTCAGTACAAAGCTTTGCGCATGATTCCTGGTTTTGAGAATGCACTCATGTTTCGTCCTGGATATGCCATTGAATATGATTTCTTCCCACCAGACCAACTTAAGCACACGCTCGAATCAAAAGATATTTCCAACCTCTTCTTCGCAGGACAAATCAACGGCACTACTGGTTACGAAGAAGCTGCCTGCCAAGGCCTTATCGCCGGAATTAACGCAGCTCTTTCAGTCCGTAACGACGAACCCTTCGTGCTACGCCGCGATCAGGCTTACATCGGAGTATTGATTGATGACCTCATTACCAAAGGCACTGACGAGCCGTACCGTATGTTCACGTCGAGAGCAGAATACAGGACGCTCCTCCGACAAGACAACGCCGATGAACGTTTAACACCCCTCTCTCATGCCATCGGACTGGCTTCGGACGAGAGATTAGAACGCATAAATCGAAAATTAGAGGGTAAAAATGAACTCATCAAGCACTTGGGGTCTTACACCATAGAACCACAGGAGATAAACGCCCTATTGAGCTCTAATGGATCCGCCGAAATCAACCAAAAGGTTAAATTGTCCACTTTGGTTAGCCGTCCACAGGTTTCTCTCGACGAAATTGCCAAGGCCGTTCCACAAAGCGTTTCAGTTACTCAAAAATACGACGACCTCGCACCTGAAATTATCGAGCAGGCTGAGATTCAAATCAAGTACGAAGGTTATCTCGCGAAAGAACGAGAGCTGGCCGATAAAATCAGCCGCCTTGATCACGTGCCTTTACCAATCAACTTCGACTACAGCAAAGTCAACAGTCTGAGCACAGAGGCCCGCCTGAAGCTTGAAAAGATTCGCCCGGAAACTTTGGGACAAGCCAGTAGAATTAGTGGAGTGAACCCAAGTGACATTTCGATACTCATGATTTACATCGGACGATAAGATTTCCGTAACCTTTCAACAAGCTTTGAGTAAAAGGGTGACCCCTATATACACAAAGATTGTTGAAAGCACAACGAATCATAGCCTTAGTAACCGCACTGTTAGCGACAGCTCTGTCCTATGGACAGGTTACCTTTCAAGCTGTTCAAACCAGCGGTTGCGCACCATTCGGTGTTGTAATCAACGTTACAGCGCCCACTTCAGGCATCACTTCTTATTCGTGGGTAATTACTACGCCAACAGGTACACAACTAACCGCCTCAAATGCGCAGTATGTTTCTATCTTCAACACACCTGGTAGCTACGATGTAAGCCTCACGATTAACGGTAGTCAAAATCAAACCATCAACGACTACATCACTGTTTACTCTCGTCCTGAAGCGACTTTCACAGTAGACGATCCTTCCGGATGCTATCCTCACTGCGTAGCGTTCACCAATACTTCAACTCCAGGATCTGGAGCAATAACACAAATCAACTGGGACTTCGGAAATGGTTCCACGGGAAACGGAGGCAGTGCAAACCACTGTTATTCTACAGAAGGCAACTTCTCTCCAGTACTCAGCATTACCGACGAAAACGGATGTTTTGATACTTACCTGATGAGCGGCGGAATTCAAGTCACTGATAATTTCCCCACAGCAGCTTTTACCTCGGCGTCATTCGCCAGTTGCACTTCGCCAGCAACATTCAATTTTCAAAATAGTTCCACGGGAAACGGAGCGCTTACATCGCAGTGGGATTTCGGAAATGGACAACAACAAACAGTAGCTGGCACAACGAGCACAAGCCAAACCTATGCTGCTGTCGGAACATACCCAGTATGTCTTACCGTGACCGATACAGAAAACTGTAGTTCAGAGGTGTGCCACGATGTTCAACTCCTCAGCGCACCCAACCCTCAATTTACTGTTTCCGCAACTACCATTTGCGCTGGCCAAGGAGTGACGTTCACCAACACTACCAATCCCACACCGTCTTCTTTTGCATGGGACTTCGATGGTAATGGTACCATCGATTCACAATCCGCAAATCCATCTTACATCTACGCCGGAAGCGGAAGTTTTCAACCTTCACTTACCGTTTCTTATGGACCTGGGTGCGATGCAACATTAGCGAATAGCGTAACCATCAACGTACAAAACTCACTTACCGCTACTATTTCCGCTACTTCAACAAGCGGTTGCACAGCGCCATTTACCACGACGCTATCGGCGAACGTTTCAGGATCAGGAACATTCACTTACAATTGGATCATTGGCGGTCAAAGTGTGGGAAACACACAGAGTATCAATCATACTTTCAATAACACGGGTTCCTTTGGTGTTGCTGTTCAAATCACTTCTTCCAGTGGTTGTAGTGCTGCTCTTTCGCAAAGTAATTTCATCACCGTTCAAACACCTTCCGTAAGTTTTGAAGCGCCCACAACGCTATGTTTCGACGAGCTGCTCATACCCGAAAACTTCACCATCTCTGGCGGAGCGACTGTTGCCACATATAGCTGGGATTTTAATGACGATGGAGTAGAAGATTCTAACGAAGCCAATCCATCCTATAGCTATAACACTCACGGATCATACAGCCCAACTGTGACAGTAACAACCACCAATGGATGCACATCCACTTTTACTGTTCCACAACCAGTATCCGTTCAAGCTCCAATCATTCCAACCTTTAGCGCAAGCAATACTGTGAGCTGCGCCGGTGAAGGCATCCAGTTTTGTATTCCCGCCCTCGACGGAAATCAATATAGTTGGAATTTTCATGATGAGAGCGGCTGGATCACAATGGCTGAAAATGAAACTTGCATAGAGCATATCTACGAAGACACAGGATATTTTGACCTCAGTCTCAGCATTATTAGCGGTGCCTGCAACCTCATAGATACATTGCCCAATTACATATACATCGAACCTCCTGTTGCATTATTCGAGTTCAATGTTAGTTGCGGCGACATGCTCACCGTCAGCGTAAGCGATATGAGCATTGGCGCTGAGGGTTTGTCGTGGGACTTCGGTGATGGAAGCGCGCCCGTTTCAAACGTTACAGAATACACCCATACTTATAGCACCTTCGGCGACTATGAAATAACACTCACCGCTACAAGCTCAACTATGAGCTGCCCTGACGATAAGACACACACAGTGAATCTCGCAATTCCCAGCAGTGATGTCACATTCAGTGCAACTACAGGTTGCGGACCGTTGCCCGTTTTCATACAGTCCAATCAGTGGAACAGTCACTGGGATGTAACTGTCAGCAACGGTTACGAAGTACATGTAGACTATTTGATTGAAGAAGAACAATGGCAAACGGTATATATTCATGATGGAGAAATTGACACGAGTTATGTGGCCTACGGAGGTAATTTCTGGCCCGAAATGCGTTTCTGGTATGAGGGATGCTATGATTTTACCATTCATGCACTCAATGCATATGGATGCGAAAGCAACGCATTTTACGAAGATGCTGTGTGCGTTACCTCTAGTTTTGATTTCGCTGCATTCACTATTGCAGCTGTTGATCCCTGCGAGGCTGTATCATACACCTTGCTGCCTACAGCGAACAATATCACATCAGCTTCGTGGACATTTAGTGACGGCGGCACTTCCAATGAGATTTCGCCTACGCATTCATTCCTGCCACCCTATGACTACACCAATGGAGTGACCGCTACTGTAATTGCAACCAATTCATTAGGCTGTACTTCTGAAGTAACCCAAACCGTTGCTACCGATCTTCCGGCAATACCTTCATTCACAATGCCTGCAGGACCATTTTGTCAAAACTCACCCATCCCATTCACCAATACATCACAAGGTAATTTCATCTCATCTTCTTGGAATTTTGTGGACCCTGGATCCGGTGCCAATAACACGTCAACACTCACCAATCCTGAACACTCTTTTTCATCAAATGGTATCTACGAAGTTTGTCTCACTGTAACCTCAACCAATGGATGTGAGCGCACACATTGCATGACGAACGGAGTAGAAATCGCCAATCCAGCGGTATCTTTTACATATACCTCCAATTTTAATAATTGCTTGATGGGTGTAACTTTTGAGAATACTACACCAGGCAACAATACTGCATTCGTTTGGGATTTTGGAGACGCACAAGTTGGAACCGGTGCTACCACTTTTCACACCTATCCGCTAGGTGTTTATGATGTTTCGTTAACAGTAACGAATGTTTTGGGATGCTCAGCAACTCTAATCGTGCCTGACATATTGAATTTCGGTGATGTCATCGGACCGTTCAGTATCGAGCTTGATGAAACACCCTGTGCACCGTTCCACGTGGATTTAGCAGCTTACAATATCAACGATAACTCATTTAGTTATTTCTGGGACTTCAACGACGGCAACGGTGATCCAACAGGAAACACTCAGGTTTCGCACGACTATACGCAACCTGGAACGTATTGTCCACAACTTATCATGACTGATCAGAATGGATGTCAGGTTTTTGTGGAGTGTCAAAACCCCATTGTTGTAGAAAATCTAACGCTTGCATTCGAGCAGCCTGCGGCGATTTGCGAGGGCGAAACAGCAACTATTCAAATCCAAAATGCTGAAAACTATGCATGGAGCGGAGGACCCGTTTCTTATGATGAAGTATCCGGTTTATACTTGCTCACTCCCTCAACAACTACGGATTACACAGTGACTGGAACACTGGACGATTGCGTCACTACAGAAGTTATCACTGTCACCGTCAATCCGCTGCCAATATTAACGTTGGAGCTGCCGGAGTATGTCTGCCATCAATCCCCCGGATTCGATTTGATTACAGGCCTCCCAGAAGGCGGGGCGTACTACGTTGAAAATATTCCCACCAACTATTTCAACCCTTCACTTGAGCCCGGAATTAAAAATGTTCGTTACGACTACACTGACACCAACGGTTGTAGCAGTTCGATAACAACAAGCGTTTTAATCCGCGAACTTCCGATTGTGACACTTGCGCCTATCAATCCAGTATGTGAAGACGCGGGCACACTTGTCTTTTTAGGAGGATTACCACTAGGTGGGCATTATGAGTTTAACGGCACCGAGAGTATTCATTTCAACACTTCAGTGGGCGCAGGAAATCATACCGCAAGCTATGTTTATTCAGACAGTTTTGGGTGTACCAACACTGCTTCTACACCTTTGATTATCCATGCACTTCCAGATGTAAGTGTGGTTTTGGGCGACGTCTGTCAAAACGTTGCGCTTCCCATTGGAAACCTCACTTCATCGAGTGATGGTGCCATTACTGAATCTTTCTGGCAATTTGAAGACGGGCCAATCTCTTTTTCATTTTCACCTGTAGGTGTATTCTTTAACAGTCCTGGTGAAAAATCTATTCACGCCACATTTACCTCAGAACATGGATGCAGCAGTGATTACGATACCTTGATTCAAGTATTTCACGTACCTACATCCAGCTTTACACTTGAAGATGGGTGTGAACAAACCCAATTGACATTTCAATCCACTTCCACTATTACTGAGGGAGAGATCGTAGGGTGGGAGTGGATTTTTCAAAATAATTCTATCATCGATGACGCCACCATCGTGTATTCGTTCACTGACTGGGGCGTACTTCCTGCATCTCTTGTAGTGACCAGCGAAATCGGCTGCAGTGACACGCTAACTCAATTCGTTACCGTGCATCCTACACCCGATATCCTTCTCAATTTAGAGCCTATCTGCGCGGGAAATATTGCCTATTTCAATCCAGACATTACTCTTGGAGCTGGAATTATCACTGACTTCGATTGGGAATTTGGTGTTGACATTGAAGAGCCCAACACTCACAACGCGGAACATTTATTTGAAACACCTGGAGAATACACCATTTCACTTGAGGCGTTGACCAACTTAGGCTGCACCGGTTCTGCTCAAGGTGTTCTTTACGTGTATCCTAATCCAGAGATTGATTTTGTAGTAGACCGCACAACATATTGCGCGGGTGAATTGATAGAAACAATAGATCTTTCTTCCATCGACATTCCGAGCAGCATTGTAGCGTGGGAATGGTTTGTGGGTGATCAATCAGTGGACAATTCTCAAAATGCCTCCTTCTATTTCAACCAGCCAGGACTTTGGGATATTACCCTTAGGGCCACCAGCAATCATGGTTGCACATCTGACAGCACCATGCAGCATCATGTGCAAATTAATCCTAAGCCAGTAGCTGGCTTCAACGTTGCAAATGATGAAGTAAACATGCTTCAGCCTGTTGTCGTCATCGAAAACACGTCGAGTCTTGATGTCACTACTTGGTTATACGACTTTGGAGATGGCAACCTCAGCAGTTACAGCGATGGGCCTTATGAATACAATACTTGGGGAGAATATGTAATCACGCAGATAGTCACCAATACATTCGGGTGCTCTGACACGACATATCGCAACGTCACGGTAGATCCGGAGTTGTTATTCTACATTCCGAACGCCTTCACTCCTGACGGCAACGGCAACAACGATGTTTTCAAGCCGTCCTTTTACGGAAGTGAAGTGTTGCAATATGAGTTCACCATCTTTGATCGCTGGGGCAAAATTGTGTTTACAACGACAGATGTTGAGGGTTGTTGGGACGGCTCTATCAAAGGTGTAGAAGCTCAAGATGGCGTTTACAATTGGATAATGAAATACAGAAGCATCGATGATCCTGTGCTGGCGGTGCAACAAGGTAATGTTACGCTTTTGCGATAGTTTCCAAAAGTTTAATACTTCGACCCTCTTCGGTGTAGCTCGACTCTATTCGCTTTCTTACAGCAATCATTTTTTCGACCGAGTGTTTATTCGGTATTCGCTCTAGGATAGACTTTAGTTCCAAAGCATTTTTAAACTGGAGAACATATCCATCATTTCCAACGATATCGGGCATTGCCGCCACGGCCGAAACCACTGGAATACAGCCGCAGAGCATTGCTTCGCACAACGCGTTTGGAAAACCCTCAGAGAGCGA
>CANGVZ010000026.1 GCA_947457285.1 Flavobacteriales bacterium
AGAAGACCAACATCCAGTCGATTTCTTAAATTTACAAAATCTCGGGCTCCGAAACCAAAAAGTCCCACTTCTGAGTCTTTGGGACGGTAACAGCAGACTATTCCTTCCCATTGGTCCAGATTGGCCAATCGATGAAACGCCATGAGGTTGATATCAATAAATGTTTCTTTGTCCCACATACGGCTACGAAATTACTGCACTACCTTTGTCATTGGTGGGGTGAACAAAAAAAAGACTCCCCTATTTATACGATTGCACATAAGAGCCCCGCAGCTCCTTATGTGCCTTTTTGCATTGTACAAATGAACATATATCAACTTAAAGAACACTATAAGAAGCATTCTGCCATAGGCGAGCTAAAAAGCCTTCAAACGGCCGCTCAGAGCAAGGTTCATCTCAAAGGCCTAGTAGGTTCGGCTGCTGGCCTCATTGCCGCTGCCCACCTCGAGCAATTTGAGGGAACTACGGTATTTGTATTAGAAGACAAAGAGATGGCCGCCTATTTCTTGAATGACCTGGAAAATATCCTCTTCCCCTTCCAAGAGCGCGACCAGCAAGGATTTGTGAAGGATGAAGAAGAGATTATCAAAATTAGAAAAAACCATATTCTCTTTTTCCCAAGGAGTGCACGCGTAGCTTACCAAATAGAGCAAACCGAAAATGCAAACGTGGCGATGCGTGCAGAAGTTCTCAATGAACTCAACAAACGCCCTGATGGCGCGGTAATCGTGACATACGCCGAAGCCATTGCCGAGAAGGTGGTGAGTAAAAAAGAAATGTCAAAAAACACTTTTGACATTGAAATCGGCAACAAAATTTCCCTTGACTTTATTGATGAAATATTTCAGGATTTTGGTTTTGAAAAGGTTGATTATGTTTATGAGCCGGGCCAATACGCCGTGCGTGGTGGTATCCTGGATGTATTTTCCTATTCTTATGATCATCCATATCGCATCGAATTATTTGGTGATGAAATAGAATCGATTCGCAAATTTGAACCCGCTACACAATTGTCCGTGGCCAAAATGACCAAAGCCACAATTGTTCCCAATATCACGCAACGCACTTCCGAAGAATCGCGCATCAATCTGATCGATTTCTTACCAGAAAATGCAGTCATATGGGTAAAAGATGTTGCCGGATGCATGGAGGTTTTTGAGAAAGAACTAGAAAAAGCCACCACACAATTCGACAAGCTCAAAGGATTGATGGGCCATCAAAAGCCCGATGAATTATATACGCCCAAAGAAGACCTCGTGCGCATTCTTGAGCGCAAGCGTGTGACCGAGTTTGGACATGGACGAAAATTCGTGCATGGACAAACGATTGAGTTCGATATGATGCCACAACCCGCATTCAACAAGAATTTTGAGATGTTGGGCGAAAATCTATCCAACAATGCGAAAGTTGGTTATACGAATATCATTGTAGCGGGACAAGCCAAACAGATCGAGCGTCTTCATCAAATTTTTGAAGATAAAGATCACATAGTTCATTTTCATCCGATCAATATTGATCTCAGCGAAGGCTTTATTGACAAGGCTTCCAAGATACTCGTATATACCGATCATCAAATTTTCGAACGCTACCATCGCTTCAGATTGAAAGAAGGTTTTAAGAAAAGTAAAGAAGCGCTGACGTTAAAAGAAATTATGTCGCTGCAACCAGGAGATTATGTAGTTCACATTGATCATGGTGTAGGACAATTTAGCGGGCTGCAAAAAATAGACGTGAATGGAAAAGAACAAGAAGCCATTCGTCTTACCTACAAAGGAGGAGATATCCTTTATGTGAGCATACACAGTTTGCATCGCATATCTAAATATGTGGGCAAAGATGGAAGCGCGCCATCCGTGGACAAACTTGGAAGCAATGCTTGGCAAAATCTGAAGCGCAAAACCAAGACAAAAGTCAAGGAGTTGGCCTTCGATCTAATCAAGCTTTACGCGAAGCGGAAAACTACCAAAGGCTTTGCCTTCAATCGCGACACCTACATGCAAACGGAGCTGGAAGCTTCTTTTATGTACGAAGACACGCCCGATCAATTAAAGGCGACCATCGCTGTGAAAGAAGACATGGAGCAGCAAGCGCCCATGGATCGTCTGGTGTGTGGTGATGTGGGATTTGGCAAAACTGAAATAGCAGTGCGTGCGGCTTTCAAAGCCGCCACTGATGGAAAGCAAGTAGCAGTGCTAGTGCCGACCACTATTTTATCATTGCAGCATTACAAAAGTTTCTCGAAGCGACTCAAAGATTTTCCAATTCGTGTAGATTATATCAATCGCTTTAAAACTGCTAAGCAAACCTCTGAAACCCTCAAACAGCTTGAGGAAGGAAAGATTGACATCTTGGTGGGCACACATGCGCTTGTAGGCAAGAAAGTAAAATTCAAAGACCTCGGATTGCTGATTATTGATGAAGAACAAAAGTTTGGTGTGGCTGTAAAAGATAAACTTAAGACCATGCGCGAAAACGTGGATACGCTCACGCTAACAGCAACGCCGATTCCGCGCACGCTGCAATTTTCTTTGATGGGAGCGCGCGACTTGAGTATTATTCAAACACCTCCACCCAACCGCCATCCGATACAAACGGAAATACACACGTTTAATGAAGAAATAATTAGAGATGCAGTGAGTTATGAAGTGCAGCGCGGCGGACAAGTATTTTTTGTACACAATCGCATTCAGAATTTAAAAGAGCTTGCTGGCATGATTCAGCGCCTTTGTCCTGATGTGCGCATTGGAGTAGGACATGGCCAAATGGGCGGTGAGGAATTGGAAGAAGTGATGTCCAAATTTATCGAAGGAGAATTTGACGTATTGGTGAGTACCGCCATTGTAGAAAGTGGAATTGATATCAGCAACGCGAATACCATCATCATCAATGAAGCGCATAATTTTGGGTTATCAGATTTGCACCAATTGCGCGGGCGCGTAGGGCGAAACAACAAACACGCATTCTGCTATTTATTGGCTCCGCCGCTACATCTATTACCGAGTGATAGTAAAAAGCGCTTGATGGCCATTGAACAGTTTAGCGATCTGGGATCAGGTTTGCACATTGCCATGCGCGACTTGGATATTCGGGGAGCGGGAAATTTGTTGGGAGGAGAGCAAAGTGGATTTATCAATGACATTGGATTTGAGACCTATCAAAAAATTCTCAACGAAGCCATTGACGAATTGAAGCAAGAGCATTTTCAAGATTTGTATGAAGCCGAGCAGCGCAAGAGCAATCACTATTTGCGCGAAACAGCGTTGGAAACCGATTTCGAGATATTGATACCAGATGAATATGTGAGCAGTATCACGGAGAGAATTGCACTGTATCGTGAGTTGGACGATCTCGAAACGGAAGAAGAATTGCAGCTGTATTGCACGCGTTTGATCGACCGATTTGGAGCCATACCCGAGCCAACCTTGCGTTTGATTGATACCATGCGACTGCGTTGGTTGGCGCGTGATATTGGATTGGAAAAATTGGTATTGAAAAGTGAAAAGATGATTGGTTACTTTATCACCAAGCAAGACTCACCTTATTATCAAAGCGACCGATTTACGAAGGTGTTGGAGTTTATCAAGCACAATGTAGAGCTTGGTAAAATGTACGAGAAAGACGACACCTTGAGAATATCATTTACACAAGTGAAAACCTTGAAGCAAGCGGTGAAGATATTGACCGCGATGACGGAAGGGAAAAAGGTGTAGGATCATAAAAAAAAAGCCTCGTCGATGACGAGGCTTTTTTCGAAATATTGCTTTAAGATTATTTCTTAGCGCCGAGGTAGTTAACCACTTTGCTGTAGTCAGCGATGATACCATCAGCAGACATTTGCTCATAGTCAGCACGCTTCATTGTAACGATACGAACGTTAACATCTACAGTTGGGATTGCTGCTGGATCGCAGTCAAAACCGCAATATCCACCAACTACACCAGCCACATCGCCATAGAAGTAAGCGAAGCCAGTGATGAGGTGCCACTGAGAAGGAATAGTGTTCCAGTAACCGAATTCATCGTTTACATAGCAAAGAGCCATACCATTGTCTTGAAGATCTTGTGTAATGAAAGGAGCTTCAATTTCAGCATAACCGAAGGCAGCCCATTCAGCTACAGGAATTGTTAAGTTGTTGATGGCGAAATCTGCATCATCACCAGGCTGACCTTGAGCACCAGCAGGACCAGCAGGACCGGCAGGACCAGCAGGACCTTGTTCACCATCTTTACCGCAAGATACAAGCGCAACGAGAGCCACGCTAAAAAGGAAATAAGATAACTTTTTCATGTGTTTGTTTGGTTAATTAATATTTGGGAGCGCAATATGGGGAAAATCTTTCTTGAAAAACAAGTAATCTCCATCTTTTTGATAAAATTATTTATTAAATTAGCTCAACCAAATCAAACGACTTAAGCCATGCTAAAACAACTCAACAGACTCGACTTCTTTAAGTTTCTTTTTTCGCTTTGCATCATTGGCGGTATCAGTTTGTTGCTGATAGCGTGCGAAAAAGAAGAACCACAAGAACCCAAATTACCGTGCACCCTTGCAGACGAACCTGAAGACGTCATTAGACGGTTCTACTTTCCGGTAGGAAGTTATTTCATTTATCAAGAAATGAACTCAGGTGCAATTGATACCCTCACGGTAATTGATGGATTTATAGGTTATAACTCTGTGGCAGAACATTTTTTCAAAGTAGTATACCAGAGTAGCTTTACGGGAAATAGATGGATTTACGACTACGGCTCTACCTTTTCCTGCGATGATTGTTTCTATGGCTGTCAGCTTCATGGAATCAATAGAGCCTTTTTCGACCCAGTAGGTAATGACTTGAGAGACGCTAAAGGATTTGCCGAGCCCAATAGAATAGGCTCTACGGGCCACAACGTCAATAGTATCTATTACGTCGAAGAAAAACTTCCTGAATTGAGGCTTTTCGACAACAATTTTACCAATGTTGATGTCTGGTACCATACCAATTGTCCGTCAGAAGATGCACGTGAAGACACCCGCTTTTACTGGGGTGAGCCGGCAGGTCTACTACGCAAAACCAATATCGTCACAAATAAAGATTGGGTGTTGAAGGAGTATTATGTGAATTGAAAAAAAATCAATTAAAATTTCGAATCCTCAAAAAATTTATTAATTTAGCTCAACTAAACCAAACGACTTAAGCCTTGCTAAAACAACTCAACAGACTCGACTTCTTTAAGTTTCTGTTTTCGCTTTGCGTCATTGGCGGTATCAGTTTGTTGCTGATAGCGTGCGAAAAAGAAGAACCAAAAGAACCTAAATTACCGTGCACCCTTGCCGACGAACCTGAAGACGTCATTAGACGATTCTACTTTCCGGTAGGAAGTTATTTCATTTATCAAGAAATGAACTCAGGCGCAATCGATACCCTCACGGTAATTGATGGATTTATAGGTTATAACTCTGTGGCACAACATTATTTTGAAGTTACTTATCAAAGCAGCTTTACAGGAAATAGATGGATTTATGATTATGGCTCGACGTTTTCTTGTGATGATTGCTTCTATGGCTGTCAAATTCATGGCATAAATCGAACTTTCTTCGATCCTATTGGCAACGATCTTCGCTCTGCTGAAGGGTTTATGGAGCCTAATTTGGTTGGAACCACAGGATACAACGTCAACAGTATCTATTACGTCGAAGAAAAACTTCCTGAATTGAGACTTTTCGACAACACCTATACCAATGTCGATGTCTGGTACCATACCAATTGTAATTCCGAAGACGCTTGGGAAGATACTCGCTTTTACTGGGGTGAACCCGCAGGTCTATTACGCAAAACCAATATTGTCACAAATAAAGATTGGGTGCTGAAGGAGTATTTTGTGAATCAATAACCCAACAAATCTTTTCCGATATCGTCGCGGAAGTATTTGCCGCTGTATTCGATAGAGCCTGCTGCCGCGAAAGAGCGGTCGGTGGCCTCATCAATGCTGCCGCCAAAGGCTGTAACGGCCAACACTCGACCACCATTTGTCACAATCTTTTGACCAGATTTTTTGGTACCTGCGTGAAACACAATCGCATTTTCGGGTCGGTGCAAACCTTTGATTTCTTTTCCCTTTTCATATGCATCCGGATAACCTTTGCTCACTAAAACTACGGTGCTGGCCACGCGCTCATCCACGTGCAAATCGCACTCTGACAAGGTTTCAGTGACTACACCCTCAAACAGATTTAAAAGATCTGATTTGATTCGGGGCATCACCACTTCCGTTTCAGGGTCGCCCATGCGGCAATTGTATTCAATCACATAAGGCTCATTGTTCACCTTAATCAATCCGATAAAGATGAAACCCTTGTAATCGATATTTTCAGCTTTTAAACCTTTTACCGTTGGAATAATAATGCGCGTTTCGACCTTGTCCATAAATTCTTCGGTACAAAACGGAACAGGAGAAATAGCACCCATGCCACCTGTATTGGGTCCTGTATCGCCCACACCTATGCGCTTGTAGTCCTTCGCTTCGGGAAGTATTTTATACGAATGCCCGTCTGTGAGAACAAATACACTGCATTCGATGCCCTTCAAAAACTCTTCGATAACCACAGTAGCGCTCGCATCACCAAATTTTTGATTGACAAGCATCGACTCAAGTTCTGCTTGCGCTTCTTTGAGGTCTGTAAGAATTACAACCCCTTTTCCTGCCGCAAGTCCATCTGCTTTCAACACATAAGGGGCTTTCATCTTTGCGAGAAACGCCTTTCCTTCTTCTACAGTATCCTTTGTAAACGATGCATATTTTGCGGTAGGAATGCGGTGGCGTTGCATAAAGAGTTTTGCGAATTCCTTACTGCCTTCTAGTTGTGCCCCTTGTTGCGACGGACCGATAATTCCAACATTCGCAAGCGCTTTATCGTTTTTAAAAAAATCAACAATGCCCTTTACAAGAGGTGCCTCTGGACCTACTACTACCAATCCCACTTCTTTTTCGAGAACGAATTTTTTAACTGCTTTAAAATCTTCTGGATTGACATCCACGTTGATACCGACCGCATCAGTGCCAGCATTGCCAGGGGCAATATAGAGCGAAGAGATTTGGGAACTCTGAGCGAGCTTCCAGCTAATGGCATGTTCGCGGCCACCAGATCCGAGTACCAGTACGTTCATAATGCAGTGATTTTGGGACTGCAAAGAAAAGAAAGAATTGAAAAAGAAATGGATAGAATTTACTTTCTGCCAATTAGACCTCTTAATAATTCTCTAAAGCAAAATATATAAAAGTTCGCCAACCCTCTATTTGAAAGGCTTTTGATTTTTTCCTTAAGCATTTTACGATGGGTTCCCTGAGAAAATTTATAGAGTTCTCTTTCGAGGATTCGTTGCATATCTTTCGACCATTGAGCCCTCCAGCCTACTTCCTGTTTATACTCAACACGGATCGCCCATTCTTCTGCCAATCTAATGATTCGCTGCGGTTCAGAATCATTCTCTCTTGTATTACCGTGAGAGTGTCTGAAATGATTCAAGTGTTTTGATATAAAAGAAATTTCCCGATCTGATTGATTGCATATTATCGCATACACAAGCCAATCGCCACATTTTCGGAAGGCTTTAAAGGGAATGGGCATGGACAGCGCCCGCAGCAACTCTTCCTTTCTAAAAAGCACCGCACTCACATTTGGAATGACATTTTTTTTCATCAAAAAATCGTTTGAAAAAGAAATGGTATCCATTGTGAAATCATGTGTCCAAATATTTTCTTTAAAAGAGCTGGTATATTCAATTCTATCTAAGAAAATATGTCCCGTCTCGTCAATGTCGAATGACTGAGCATATGCCAATGAGAGTTTAGGATTTTCAAAAAGTGGCACAAGTTCATCAAGAAATGATTTTTCCGAACGATCGTCACTTTCAGCAATCCAGATCAGATTACCTTTTGCGCGCTTTATACCGAGCATCCACTGAGCGAAAGGACTGCCGCTATTCTCTGTATTGAAGATTACCTGGCTCACCTTAGGATGCTTACTCAGCTCTTTCAAAACGTCCTGACTGCCGTCTGTTGATGCGTCATCAAGCAGAATCACCTCGAAGTCTTGATATGATTGATTCAAAATAGAATTCAACCTCTCATGAATGAATCTGCAGTGATTAAAATTTGGAATTATGATGGACACCATAGGCACTCTTTTGAAAGTAAAATCATCCTATTTTTAGGTTCTTTAAAAAACCCTTTATCATAGCTTTCATCACATGAATATAGGTTAGAGGATATTTGATTAAAAAAGGTCTAATAAGCGAATGTCCTATGTCCCAATTTTTATCAAATAAATTATTCACCCTTTGATAATAGAAATTTAGAATCCTCTCATTGAATTCCATTCGAAACATCCTAAACTCCTTAATATACCGATAGCGGTATGCCAGGATATAGCTATCAATTAGTTCTAATTTTATTTTTTTACTCTTGTGATTACTTTCAGAAGTTGAGTTGCCGTGTACACGAAACTGGACGAGCTTTCGAGGTACATAAACCAAACCAATGTTCGATGCTATTCGAGCTGCGAATTCGAAATCACAAAGTTGAGAAAGATCAGCACAGAAGAGGCCATACTTATTTGTAAGGCTCTTCGCAAAAAGAAAGGAACAAGGCTCACCGATAAAGTTATTCGTCAAATTTTTTGATAAGACAAGATTAAAATCATTATGATGAATGATACTATCAGTTCTGAAAAAATCACTTAGTCTGCTAACCTGGTTCGTATAAAATTCATTTTGACTTGAGGAAGCATCACTTTGTATCAAGAAACTCCTTTCACAAACTATAAACTCATGATTATATTTTTGGGCTGCTGTCACCATCTCTTCTACGCATGAGTTTTCCATGGTATCATCCTGAAAAATAAACTTAATCCAATTACCCCGTGCCAATTCTATACACTTATTCCAATTTCCCACGAGTCCCAGGTTTCTATCATTTTTATGGACACGTATATTTGAGTTCAGTTTTTCGAACTGTTGAATTATCTCGAGAGTATTATCAGTAGAGCAATCATCTACAATTAAAATCTCGCAGTTAGTATACGTCTGTTTGAGAGCAGAGCTTAGACTATCGGATATATAAGCACTTCCGTTATAAACAGGAATACAGATTGTGACTAAGCTATCCTTTTGATTATTCGACATTATTCTAACTCATTTTAGGATTCAAATCAATCCTACTTTCTAAACCCCTTTGAAATCTTTTTCATAATTCTTTCACAAACAATACCTACCAGTCTTCCAACCGATACATTGTCTACGATGCTTGGTTTGATTCTCAAGAGAGTATTTTGAAGTTTGTTTCTTTCCTCAAGCAAAGTAATTGAAATGTGCAGATTTATTGAAGGTATTATAGCCAACTTTTCAATATGGGTTTTCTCTATTTGTTTTATATTATTTTTAATGAATTGGGAAATTCTATCAATAAACAAATCCGCAATTTTATCATGCCCTTGTTCGCCGAAATATTTTGCCAAATAGCAATTGGTGATTTGAGTTGAAAAAAGTCGCGTAAACTCATCATTCTGACTCCATACGCCCACGCCATATCTATAAACGGCCATTGACTCATTGAGATGTTTAAACTTTCCAAACTGCCCGAGATAGCAATAGAGAAAATAATCACCAGTAGTAGCCTTTAACGCGTAGGCCGGCATATTTTGAACCTGGTTTCGGAAAATTACCGACGGAGTATGAATATAGTTACCAACTTTGGCAAGCGTGGCTAAATCTTCATAGTCTTCCGGGATTTTAGTAATGAAGTCAGATTTTAACTCACCCGAAGGAAGCAGCACATCAACATCATGAAAGCACAATACATAGTCTGGATTCTGTTCCAAAAAGTCCACTTGTTTTTGGAGTTTTTGTGGATCCGACCAATAGTCGTCACCCTCACAAATAGCGATGTATTTGCCTCTGGCTCTGAGAAAGTTAAACCTCAACATCATTCCCCTTTCTCCTTTAGAGTACTGATTCTCGGTTTGCAAAATAGGCTTCACCTTATCAGGATATTTAGCCCAAAACTCTTTTATTATCTCTTGAGTATTATCCGTGGAAGCATCATCGTGAATGAGGATTTCAAATTCGAAATTGGTTTTCTGCATCAAAAAACCCTCAATACAGCGTCTGATATATTCACCATGATTAAAGGACGTACAGGAGACACTCACGAGTATCTCACTATTAGCATCATTCGTATTTGAATAATCAGACATAATTTTATCTCAGGCGCTTAGGAGTATTCACAGGCACTGCAGGATTGCCAAAACACTTTGTTCCTGATGGAACGTCTTTAACCACATTGGATGCCATTCCAATCATACAATCATCACCAATTGTGATTTTGTTATTGGTAGTCGTGTTGATACCGATAAAATTTCTGTCACCCATTACAATGTTTGCTACTATAGCTTGAGTCGCCACGAGATTGTAATTTCCTACTACGGCATCATGGCCAATAGTCACCCCGCTCATAAAAGAATTAAAAATTCCAACTTTTGCCTTTGGATTGACGACCGAATGCGCCAGTATTATTGTACCAATTCCAATGGAGGCACTTCTCGCAACAAAACAACTTGGATGAATAAAAGTACAATATCTATCCATTGGAATGTTGAGACTATCCTTGAATTCAATTGTCTCCTTCATACGCTGGATATCGTAAGACTGAAAAATAAATTTTACATCTTTTAAATGCGCATGTTTTTGATATACCTCTTGCACACCGCAAACTACTGGAAACCCATTTATATCTGTACCTACCGGTTCCGCATCGTAGGCGAAACCCAAACATTCGATCGGAGCGCCATATTTGTGCTGTGCATCCCAGATATAATCTGCAATCAGTGTGGCAGAACTCTTTCCTCCTATGATTATAACTTTTTCCATCATCTAACTCTTGTATCTATCTTCCTTTAACGCAATCAACTCGGCACGTGCAATGATATCCTTTGACTTCGTAATTAGCGGTGGTCCCACAAATTTCCCCTCAACAATAGCCACCCCTTTATTCATCTTTTGAGCCTCTTCGTAGAGGCGTAGAAAGTTCTTTGCATCTTCATACTCTTTTATAGTCGGAGAATACACTTCATTGACAAGGTCATTTTGCTTTGGATGCAAGACCCACATTCCACCATAGCCCAATATTTTACCAATCTCAAGATGCTTTTTCAACCCATCCAAATCATGAACTTTAATATAAGCTGCGTCTATTGCTTCTAGTTTATGGGCTCTCGCGACGATAGGCACAAGGCTTCTAGGATAATTGATACTCATGTTTGTATCAAAATCTCTCACACCTTGTATGTCCGAAACGTAATCCTCAGACCCGAATCCAAGAGCAATTATTCTATTGGAGGCTACTGCAATTTCTTGAATATTAATAATTGACTGCGCGCTTTCAAGAATTGGAATGATTTTAAATTTACCAATCTCTAAATTTCTTTCTCTTTCGATTGACGTGAGGAGATTATCCAAGTAGTAAATATCCTTTGCTGTATTCGTTTTTGACAATAAAAACCCGTCCACTTTAGCATTGGTCACCTCGATGACGTCCTGTAGAAAAAACTCTGTTTCTATTTCATTTAGACGCACGAACTTTTTGAATCTATTGAATAGTGGATTCTCTAAATTTTTAATGATAATCTTCCTTGCCAATGGCTTGTTAGAAGGAGGCTGAACGCTATCCTCAAGATCGAAGATCAATGCATCTGCTGTGCTTTTTGTTGCAGACTCATAAAGATTTTCATGATGTCCCGGAACGAACATCATACTGCGTAACAATATCATTTCTGATTTCATGCGTCCTTCTTTTTGATTAAAATTTTTCTTCTGAATCGAATTACATCGATGTTGTTTTGGTTGAACCCAACCGTTTCTACATAAAGCACACCCCTGTCAGGCTTGGATGCGGATTCTTTCTTATCAAGAATCGTGGTTTTGCTATACAGCGTGTCATTGATGAAGGTCGGGTGGAGATGGTCAATATTCTCGTATGCGAGATTCGCGATCGCCTGACCACTAATATCCATTACCGTCATATGAACAGCCAAACAAAACACTAACGTCCCAGGTACCAATATTTGTTGGTGTTGGTGTTGCTTACAATAGTCAATATTGGTATGAACAGGATGGTGATTCATTGTGAGCAATGAGAAGATATTGCAATCTGATTCGAAAATAGTTTTGGACTGGCAATGGATGATAGTATCACCAACCACGAACTCTTCGAAGAAACGGCCCATTTGATTTGATTGCAT
>CANGVZ010000027.1 GCA_947457285.1 Flavobacteriales bacterium
CAGAAGAGGATTAATTCTTTTTTCGGAAAATATACCCCCCTTTTACCGCTCCCCAAACTTGTTTGCCTTCCTTGTCGAAGCCTTGATCCCAACTGATCATCATGCCGTTTTCAATGGTCACCTTTGAACTTGCATAAGACGCACCTCTTAAATCACTTGGACAGGTCTTTTCTCCGGTGGACCCCGAAAAGCTATTTTTCAAGGGATCAAAAGAAAGGTAAACTTCACATCCGTCTTTGCGTTGGAGCGAATCGGGAGCTATCTGTTTGAAAATCTCATCAGATCCATTCTTGCCAATGAACCGATCCTGGTCGGCCATCATATAGATGTGGCTCACAAAACTGTTATCACTGATTTTCTCAACTTTATAAATTCTCTGGCGGTATGGCTTGTCGAGCGATGAAGCCACCGCTTGCTCTACATAAAGGAAGAATTGATTGTCATTTGAATACTCTGGCCAGATCGGAAGCATTTTCAAATTAATATGAAAAAAGTCAGAGTCTTGTTGGCTTTGAAGTTCACTGTCAAAATGCCCATCCATGCATTGTTTTAAATACTCAAATGGATTGGTGATGCTATCATTATTGACTAGCACTTCACGCTCTGCATACTGAGATAGTTTGAGGTTTGCGCCTTGGTTTGTGAGAATTCCCAGAAAACAAAAAGCTAGTGGTATAAAAAAAATGCGGCCGCTCATATGGTATCATTTAGCGGCCGCAAGTTATATTTTTTTCTTTATGTTATCTCACTATCTGAATCGTTCCCGCTTTTTCTAATGCTTCGTTTTTAAATCCTTTTACTTTCAAAGTGTAGTTGTAGATACCGGTTGTCACATAGTAGTCTCCACTTTGGAAGTCACCCAACCAGGGAGTCTCAGGATCACGTGATTCAAACACTACATTGCCCCATCTATCAAATACACGGAATTCAAATTCACGAATGCTGCCGCCTTTCACAAAGAAGGCATCATTGATACCATCCCCATTCGGTGTAAATGCAGTCGGAATGTAAACGAGCGGCTCAGAGAAAATCACTGTGCTTGTTGTATCCCAACATCCAATTTGATTGGTAGCACGGAGCAATACGAGGTTTGAACCAAGTCCGTCAAATTGGTACTCGAATTCAGTGTCTGCTGATACAAGTTCACCATTTATAAACCACTCCAGGTAGTTAGGCTCTGCAACCGACGTTGAGTAGTCGGTGAACAAATAACGATCTTCATCAACTTCCTGTGAAGCGAAAATGGCTTCAACTGGTGCAACAATTACATTGATGACAGTAGAATTGCTCTTTCCACAAATGTCTGTAGCTGTTATAGATGCAGGAAGCGAAGTGTAAAGATTGTTGTATCTAACATGTGTAGAGTCGAGTCCAGTACCTGTCCATTGGTATTCAAATCCACCCTCGCCGCCTGATGCGATTGCAAAGAGATTTACATCCGATCCAGGGCACACAGTGGTGTCAGGGTGCTGTACAAAGGTGATTGGAACATCAGGGATGATGTAGCTGATTTCGTCATAAGCCATGGTACCGCAGTTGTCTGTAACAGTCAAAGAAACAGGGATTGTTTCGAATGATTGAAGTTCAATGCTTACTTGTTCAGAGTGAACAGTATCAGCTACCATCCAGATATATTCAAAACCACCGCTACCACCTGTAATTGTAGGAGAGATAGAGGTATTATCAATACATGAGGCATTAATATCCCCACCTAAGCTCAGGTTAATCGCAGGATTTTCTAGAATGATTTGAGTACTTCCTTGTCCTGATTGGCTGCACGCATCAGTGATGGTGAGCGAGAGGGCAGTGTTTTGTGTGAAGTTATTATTGAGCACTGGTGCTGTAGAGAGCACGGTGCCATTGGCAGACCAAGAGTATGCGTAACCACCAGATCCAGTAATATTAGTAGGCTGGACGTTGAAAATTGTAGAACAATTGCCAACTACTTCAGCAGGTAAATCAAATGTAACAGGCGGGCTAACAATCACAAATGGAATATCAAATTCTTGGTTTTGACCGCATGCATCACCAACGAATACTGTCAATTCACCTGGTTCATTAACGTTTAGTGTATATGAATTGCCCCAAATATTCCAGTCAAACTGACCATTCAATTGCCATGAATAATTGTAAGGTTGTTCTCCTCCAGTTGGATTCACGGTGAAGACATAAGGAGTGTTACACGTGACTTCGATAGAAGCAGGAACGGTCACTATGAGATCTGGTACATTCAGTTCGACATTAACGACATCGCTGGCTGTAAGTCCGCAGCCATCTGTAACCGTAACGTTTACTTGGCCTTCACCATTCCATGAACCGTAGAAGAGAGAGTTGCCCCAACCAAATAGGTTGTTTCCATTTTCGTCTGTCCATTCATATTCATAAACACCATCACCACCTTGAGCGTTGGCAAAAATGTCCACAAAATCATTACAGTTGAGGAGGATATCACCGTTTGTAATTTCCACTTGTAGAGGAGGGAATTGCAGCACGGTAATTAAGAACGTTCCATCATCAGATGGCATACCACAGGTATCGCTCACGATTACGTTATACGATACGTCAGCTGTTGGAGACACAGTTAATGTCGGAGTTACTGCGCCAGTGCTCCAAGAATATTGGTAGTTTCCATATCCACCAGTAATGATCGGCTCGAGTTCGAGTGTTACACCGTTACAAATCGATTCATTGTATCCTTCAACTACCAATGGATCTGGCAAGTCTTTGATGAAGAAGTCAAAATTAGAAACCAATCCGGAGCCATTACAAGCACCGAGATTGAGGATATTCATTTCTACTGTTTCTGTTCCTTCTGTTATTCCATCCAAAAATGCGTCAATCGAGAAAGAGAGCGAGTTGACACCAGGAGGGAAGATAAGCGTGTCAGGCATTGCAGTGTAGTCTACGCCCATTTGAGCGGTACCAGCCCAATCGATAATGACCATGTCTTCCACTTCCAAATTAGAAACTGGGGCGCGAGTAAATACAAGAGTAGCCTCACCACAATCTTCAAAGAGTACTTCAGCATCAGGACCACCAACATTTAAGCTGAGGGCTACATCTACGACTGCATTTGATGAGAATGAACCTTCTTCGAGTAGTACATAACTTGCCAAGCCAGTATCACTTCCATCTGCGATGGCGAGCTTGATGTGATAAGTTTCGCCACATACTACTTCAGAAACCGCTTCAAGAACCACTGTATATCCGCGAGCATTGATACCTTCTGAATTAGGGTTATCAATGTAGTACTCTTCATTTAGGGTGCCGTTTACAGATGAAATTGTAATAGGTAGCGGAGGATCAGAGTTTGGTACACCTGCGATATTGATGGCCCCACCAGGGAAACCAGCTGGTGATGCGTAAGGACCTGTAATGCCAGGACCACTTAAAAAGAATGAGAAAATGTCATTATACGTTGTGTTTTCCCAGCCATTATATTCCACACTTGCGAATACATAACGGAATCGGAGGGTATCGCCCGTTGGCACGAAGTCAAACTCAAGAATAGCTTGCTCATTGATACTGGATACAGTGAAGCTCTGTCCAATGAGAGGCGGTACAGAGTTCGCAATACTCAAAAGGTCAGGATCACCTCCTGAGGTTGGACACACTGTTGCATCAAGAAAGTTGCCACTACCAGGCATGATATTGAACGCATGGTCAGATGCCAAAACGATTCCACTTTCCAAACCGAGATTGATGGAGTTTCCGTTTTGTAAATATCCTATTTGATCGACACACCCGTTGAATGTGATGTTAGATGCTTGAATACCCGATCCAAGGAGTACGTCCTGTACATACTGCTCTACAGTCATCGATTGCATCGTGATTTGAGCAGTGGAGGTAATGCTACCGAGTAGTAGTGATAATGAAAGTAATCTGGTTAGTATACGCATGGTAATTGGCTAATTGCAAGGTAGACTACAAAGTTACTCAAAAAGGTTGCTCCATGGTGATGTTAAATTCTTGTTTTAGGTATTTTTGTAAAAACCAAGCACATGGCGATGTTGAGTGATGATATTGTAAGGAAAGACCCATTGGGCGCGGCTATTCACGACTATTACAGAACGGGTAAGGACTCCAAAATCCAAGTCTTCATAAATGGGAAACGGGATGAAGATATGCTCGCTTCTCTTTTTTTTCGAAATTATCAGCTCATGCGCGGGTATGAACGATTGGCCTTGCGATATGCCAAAGGCAGTGTATTGGATGTCGGTGCAGCTGCTGGTTGTCATTCATTGATTCTTCAAAAACGCAAACTTGATGTGACTGCTTTGGAGATTTCACCGCTGGCCTGCGATGTCATGAAGCAGCGCGGGGTAAAGCGAATTTTGAATGAAAGTATCTTTGATCTCAAAGGAAGTCCATACAACACGATTCTTTTACTCATGAACGGGCTGGGAATGGCTGGGTCGGAGGAGGGAACTTTAAAACTTCTAAAGCATCTCAAACGTCTTCTGGCTCCAAAGGGCTATATCATTGGTGATTCCACAGATATTCTCTACAATACCATGAACGCAGTGAAGGCCTTTGATTCAAAGCAAGATTACTACGGTAAGGTTGAATTTAGCTTAAAATACAAAGGGATCGAAGCAGATCCATTCAAGTGGATTTACATCGATCCCGCTTTGTTGGCAGAACTCGCGGATAAGGCGGGCTTGCACTGTGATATCATTCATCGCGATGCCAATTTTCACTACCTGGCGAAACTGCGCGCGATTTAATTACTTATCTAAAATCTTTCAAGTCCTCCATGAGACGCTTACGCGCATGGAAAATACGGCTCTTTACTGTTCCCATTGGAATAGACATCGCACTCGCGATTTCGTCATAGTGATATCCGTCCATAAACATTTGAAAAGGAGTTCTAAATTCATAAGTCAATCCTGAAATCGCCTTATTGATGTCCTTTTCGTTGGCGCGCATGTTCACCAAATCCTCAGATACTTTTCCATAGTTCAAATAGAACTGATTGGTGGTCTGGTCGGTGATGGTGTTTTGCAGCTTCTTGCGCTTATAATTGTTGATGAAGATATTTCTCATGATGGTAAACAACCATCCCTTGAAATTGGTGCCTTCTTGAAAATGCTCCTTATATCGTAGCGCTTTGAGCATGGTGTCCTGAAGCAAATCTTCAGCATCTTCCACATTGCGCGTAAAATTGTACGCAAAGCCTTTGAGATACTTGGCGTTGCTTGTCAACATTTGGTTAAACTCTAAGGTGCTCATTTTTTTTGTTTGTTTAATTATTGAGCACAAATATTAAACAGAAAAAGTCCCGTTCCAAATTTATGTTTAAGTTTTTTCTTAAAAAGATTAAACAATTTTCGTTTTTTGAGCCACAACGGGCTTTACAGAGCGTTATTGTCTTTGTAAAATAATTGATTATCAGGAGTTATTAAATGAAAAAAGCCTCCCAAAGGGAGGCTTTACTTATTAAAAGCGTTTCATTATAGATGTCTCGACAATTCTTCCGAATTGCTGTATATATGTATAATTGATGGGTCGGGAGACTTGATTCCCTGCAAGTTATTGCCAGTGATGTGAAATTCACAGCCTGTGTCAGTGAATATCTGGCTAATCTTTTTTAGATAGTCAGGTATTAAAACTGTTGAAGGATTAGTGGTAAATATTGAAACAAACTTTACTTCACCCAAGCGCTGATACACTTGCAATAGGTCCTCAAAAGGCACACTTTGACCCAAAAAGATACTTCTGTATCCTCTTAATTTGAGTAAGTAGTGCATCATTATGAGGGAAAGCTCGTGTATTTCTAATTCCGGCAGATACAAGACGTGGGGCACATAATTAGTCTTAGGTATCAATGGCAACGTATCAATTTGTGCGAAGATCTTTTGTCGTACCATCGAAGAGATAAAGTGCTCCTGAGCCGGACAAATAACATTTGCTTGCCAAAGTATTCCTATCTGTTTCATGAACGGAATGATGACTTCCTTGAAAGTTCTTTCCAATCCGTTTTCTTTAATGTATTGCTCTATCACTTCATTAAACAGTTCCTCATCATAATTGAGCATGCTTATTTTAAGCATGTGAAGGAAGTGTTGTTCTGGTTGTTGAGCGGCGGCGTGTCGACTGATAGCTTCACGCATTTGATCCTCAGACATAGTTGCAATCTGAGAGATTTTATAACCTAAGTTGTTCAACAACGAAACATTCAGCAAAAATTTTAAGTCTTTATCAGTGTATTTGCGAATGTTGGTGTCAGTGCGGTCAGGCGCAAGCAGCCCATAGCGCTGCTCCCATATTCTGATGGTGTGCGCCTTGATGCCCGAGAAATTCTCGAGATCTTTAATGGTAAATTCTTGCATCTTCATGGCTTCTAACTACTTAATTTGTCATTTCAAACATAAGAAAATCACATTTGTTCAAATCGCTGTAACCCTTGATAGTTATGGACATGCCGTGTTAATTTCCGAGTGGTTTTTTAATACATATTGTTGCGCTCAATAACATGTTCAAATCGGTTACCTTTGTCTAAAGAAATTCTTGATGGAAGCAGTATTGTTTGAAGATCACAAGTGGATGAATTTTCTGCCACTGGTATATACAAGGCCTGTAGGAGAATTGCGTATTGGTATTTTTACCATTGCAGAAAAATGGTCGCGGGCTCTTAATATGAACGTTGCCCACAATAGCCGACAAGAAATGAGGGGCTTGTTTTCTTTTCCCAGTGACAAAGAACAGATTCTCATCAACGCGCGTTGTTTACCAACTCCCGCATTGACCGAAGCAATTCTTGGACTTCTTCCTGGAGAGGCGATAAAAAAGGACGACACAGTCATCGCTTCGTATCCAAAAAATGCTGAGGAATTATCTTTCGAAAATGCAAAAGAATGGAAGTTGGAATGCTACATACTGAATCAGATTCCAGATATTTTTTCATTGAATCATATTGCTCTTGAGCTGGACGCGGCCGTGTGGTCGCATTCAGAGACACACACCATTGTTTCTGATTCTAATAAAATTATTGGAGATCCTTCTAAGGTGCTGTTGGCCTCAGGAGCCAAGGCGGAGGGTTGTATTTTCAATACCACCAATGGTCCCATTGTCATTGATGAAGATGCCGAAGTAATGGAAGGTTCTATGATTAGAGGACCATTTTATTTGGGTGCTCATTCTCAAATAAAAATGGGCGCAAAGATCTACGGAGCCACCACCATTGGTCCTCATTGCAAGGTTGGCGGAGAAATTAGCAACTCAGTAATCATGGGTTATTCAAATAAAGCTCATGATGGTTTCCTCGGTAATTCCGTTCTTGGCGAATGGTGTAATCTCGGTGCCGATACCAACAATAGTAATCTGAAGAATAATTACTCAAGAGTCAAAATTTGGAGTTATCAAAAAAATGATTTCGTAGATACTGGCCTTACATTTTGCGGATTAATCATGGGGGATCATGCAAAGAGTGGAATCAACACGATGTTTAACACAGGCACTGTTGTCGGTCCGTTTGCCAATGTATTTGGTGGCGGCTTTCCACCAAAATATATTCCCGCATTCGCATGGGGCGGCGCAGAGGGTTTTGAAAACTACGACTTTCAAAAGGCCATGCAAACAGCGGAAAGAGTTTTCGCGAGAAGAAATATTTCTCTTACAAAAGAGTATCAAGAGCTTTATGCGAACATTATAGAGAAAGCCTAATAGGTCATTCTGTCGTAATTTTTGAATTGGCACATGCCTTGGCATGAGGTGGTCAATCAAAAATATTTATAGCATGATCATCGAAGAAGATTTTCTAGGTTTTACGGGCGAAGAGGAGCAGGATCACGAGTTTATTCCACTCATTTCTGCGGAGGATGAAGACCAGATGGATAAGGAGCATACGCCCGAAATCCTGCCAATTCTTCCTCTTCGCAATACCGTCCTTTTCCCCGGAGTAGTAATCCCCATCACCGTGGGGCGAGACAAGAGTATCAAGCTCGTTCAAGAGGCTAATAAAGGAAACAAAACTATTGGCGTAGTGGCTCAGAAAGATGGAGATATCGACGAGCCAAACTTTGAAGATATATACACCTTCGGTACTCAGGCTACCATCATGAAGATGTTGCGCATGCCCGATGGAAATACAACCGTAATTATTCAAGGTAAAAAACGCTTCGAAATAAAAGGTCTCGTTGATACAGAGCCGTACTTCAAAGCGCAAGTTCAAGAGTATCCCGAAATAAATAAAAACGAACAGAGCAAAGAACAACAAGCGCTATTCGAATCATTGAGAGAACACGCTGTGCGTATTACTCAGATATCTCCAGAAATTCCCAGCGAAGCAGCTGTCGCTCTAAAGAATATCACTGGTCTCAGCTTTCTTACAAATTTCATTTCTTCAAACATGAAAAGCAGTGTGCATGAAAAGCAAGCATTGCTTGAGATTGCAGACTTGGAAGAAAGAGCGAAGAAGGTTTTGGAACATCTCGGCAAAGAGCTGCAACTCGCGGAAATGAAGAATGAAATTCAAAAGAAAGTTCATACAGATATCTCCAAACAACAACGAGAGTATTTCCTTCAACAACAGATGAAGCAAATTCAGGATGAGCTAGGGGCTAATCCGATTAAGGAGGAGATAGAGGAGAAAAAGGCGAGAGCAAGAAATAAAGTTTGGCCAGAGGCTGTCGCTAAAGCTTTTAATAAAGAGATAGGAAAGCTTGAAAGAATGAATCCTCAGGCAGCTGAATTTAGTGTTCAGGCGAATTACATCGATACACTGCTCGACTTGCCGTGGGGAAATTATTCTAAAGATAATTTTGATCTAAAACATGCTCGAGAAATCTTGGATCGCGACCATTTTGGAATGGAAAAAGTGAAAGAGAGAATTATCGAACATTTGGCGGTATTGAAGATAAAAGGCGACATGAAAGCGCCTATCATCTGTTTGTACGGCCCTCCTGGTGTCGGTAAGACATCATTAGGTAAGAGCATTGCAGAGGCTTTAGGAAGACAATATGTAAGAATGTCGCTAGGTGGCTTACACGATGAGGCAGAAATCAGAGGGCATCGCAAAACATACATCGGAGCAATGCCTGGTCGCATTCTTCAAAGCCTTAAAAAGGCCGAAACCTCAAACCCATTATTTGTTCTAGACGAAATAGATAAATTAGGACAGGGCGTTCACGGCGATCCGAGTAGCGCGCTGTTGGAGGTATTGGACCCAGAACAAAATCATGCGTTTTATGATAATTATGTAGAGTTGGATTACGATTTGTCGAAGGTGATGTTTATCGCCACCAGCAATTCGCTTGCATCTATCCAGCCCGCGCTGCGCGACCGATTGGAGATAATTGAGGTCAATGGATATACTGTGGAGGAAAAAGTAGAGATCGCAAAGAGACACTTGATTCCAAAACAACTCAAAGAGAATGGAATCAAAGAAAGTCAAATACAGTTTCCTGAAAATATTCTAACCAAACTGGTCGAAGAATATACTAATGAAAGTGGTGTGCGATCACTTGAAAAGCGTATCGGTAAGTTGGTTCGAAACCGTGCGAAAGAATTGGCGATGGAGGAGAAGTTTTCAATAAAATTAACCGAAGAGGCGGTGCTGAAAATATTAGGGCCGAGCTATGAAAAGGATAAATACACCGACAACGATGTGGTGGGTGTTGTCACTGGGCTGGCCTGGACGCCTACTGGAGGTGATATCTTATTTATCGAAACAAGCCTCACAAAAGGCAAAGGGAAACTTACCCTCACAGGAAATCTTGGCGATGTAATGAAAGAGTCTGCGGTGATTGCGCTCGAGTATTTAAAAGCTCACAGCGATCTACTCGACTTGGATGTTGAAGAGTTTGAAAAATGGAATGTGCACATTCACGTTCCGCAAGGCGCTGTTCCAAAAGACGGGCCCAGCGCAGGTATCACATTGCTTACAGCTTTGGCATCTGCATTTACCGGACGAAGAGTCAAAAAGTATTTAGCCATGACGGGTGAGATTACCCTTCGGGGAAAAGTACTTCCTGTTGGTGGTATTAAAGAAAAAATATTAGCGGCAAAGCGTGCTGGAATTAAAGAGATAATTCTCTCTGAAAGAAACCGCAAAGACATAGAGGATATCAGTGAACGCTATCTAAAAGGGCTCAAGTTTAATTTTGTAACAGAAATGCATGAGGTTATTACTTCTGCACTATTGAAGCGATAGGCTTTTTAGTTATTATTGCAATCCGAAATCATTGCATAAAGCAATGCCGGTAATTCTATAAAATTCTAAAGTATATGCGCTTTCGTCCAGGAGTCCTCACAGGTGATGAGGTTACAGAAGTCCTCAATGATGCTAAAGACCGTGGCTATGCATTGCCCGCGGTGAATGTCATCGGAACCAACACAGTCAATGGTGTTTTGGAAACCGCCAGAGAGGTAAACTCTCCTGTCATCATCCAATTCAGTAATGGTGGTGGAGCGTTTTATGCAGGAAAAGGACTGAAAAATGATGCTCAACAAGCCTCTGTTTTAGGCTCTGTGAGCGGAGCTCAGCACATTCATATGATGGCCGAAGCTTACAACGTACCCGTGATTATTCACACAGACCATTGCGCGAAGAACTTGCTTCCTTGGATGGATGGAATGTTGGAGCACGGAGAGCGTCATTTCGAGCGCACTGGAAAGCCTCTTTTCTCATCTCATATGCTTGATTTTTCAGAAGAACCTCTTCACTAGAATATGGAGCTCTGTGTCGAATATCTTAAGCGTATGGCCAAAATGGGAATCACCCTCGAAATTGAATTGGGTGTGACCGGTGGAGAAGAAGATGGAGTAGACAACTCAGGCGTTGATAGCTCAAAATTATATACTCAACCAGAGGATGTTGCCTACAGCTACGAACATTTAATGAAAGTGAGCCCAAGATTTACAGTGGCTGCTGCTTTCGGAAACGTTCACGGAGTTTACAAACCAGGCAATGTAAAGCTTGAGCCAATTATTCTCAAAAACTCTCAAGAATACGTTCAGAAGAAATTCAATACTTCCGAAAAGCCAATTCACTTTGTGTTCCACGGAGGAAGCGGAAGTTCGACAGAAGAAATTCGCGAAGCAATCAGCTATGGAGCGATCAAAATGAATATTGATACCGATATGCAATATGCTTTCCTTTCTGGCGTTCGCGACTACGTTCAATCCAAAGCTGGATACCTCGCCGCTCAAATCGGAAACCCAGAAGGTGAGGATAAGCCAAACAAGAAGTTCTACGATCCTCGAGTATGGCTTAGAGAAGGTGAGAAGACTTTCATCACTCGTCTGAAGACAGCATTTGAAGATTTGAACGCGATTAATAGAAATTCATAATTCCGCATTCCGAATTCTGAATTCAGAATTCAGAATTTATAACCCAAAGGACCATAATGCGTCTTAGTTTATTCTTAATCATTAGCTTGGTTTTACCGTCGCTCTCCTTTGGGCAGATTGGTGGCACCAGCGTCTTTAATGGTTTGAATATTCAACCATCTGCACGCGTAGCAGCCATGGGCGGAGCACTGAATGCTGTGGCAGATAGTGATATTCAACTCGCCGCAATCAATCCAGCGCTTATTGATAGTGCGATGAGTGGAAGCGTTATGCTCAGCTATGTCGATTATTTTGCAAAGACCAATTTCGGAAATGCCGCTTATGCGAGAAATATAAACAGCAAATGGAATGCTGCTGCTTCCTTGCTCTTTATCTCACATGGCTCGATGGATCAATATGACGCCCTCGGCAACAACATTGGCAACTTCAATGCAGGAGAGTACGCGCTTGCCCTCGGTGCCAGTTACAAAGTGGATAGTCTTTGGACAGTTGGCATCAATCAAAAGACGTTTTATGCCAATATCGCAGAGTATAATTCCCTAGCACTCGCCTTCGACTTTGCTGCTACTTACAACAAAAAATCAAAGGGATTCACAGCGGCTTTTCTTTTTAGAAACATAGGTACTCAACTGAAATCATTCGTCCCTGGGTCAAGAGAAAAGTTACCATTTGAATTTCAAATAGGAATCACCAAAAAGCCCAAGTATGCCCCAATTCGCTTTTCGCTCGTAGCCGAAAATCTTCAACAGTGGGATTTGAGTTATGTGAACCCAAATGAAGCAAACGCAGTGGACCCGCTTACAGGAGAACTTATCAATGAACGTAGGTTCGAGTTTGGAGATCTGCTCATGCGCCATATTGTAATGGGAGCAGAGTTTTTATTAGGTGAAAATATCCAAATTCGTGGCTCTTACAACTATCGTCGAAGACAAGAACTCGGTCTTACGGATAGACCAGGAATGTCAGGGTTCTCGTTCGGAATG